>CAJXVF010000595.1 GCA_913060845.1 uncultured Alphaproteobacteria bacterium
ATACGAGATGTAGAGAGGTCTCGTGGGCTCGGAGATGTGTATAAGAGACAGGGAGCGCCTATATAGCCGCGATCACGTCGAGCGCCAGCTATGGATCTGCGCGTTTGTTGCTTGGAGATGACGCCGCGAAGCGCATCCACGCAGAGATTAAAGATGACGCGATGCGCAAAGCGCTGACGCAATCGACAATTCAAGAAGCTAGCGCACGCTGGACGGCATTCAACAAAGGCATCTCGCTATACCAGTCTCATCCATTTAGACGACCGGAAACAAAACGCGAAGCGATCTGGACCGACGGCCGCGCCCGGCTGCTCGATTATGCGCCAAAACAATCGGGCTATCCGGTGATTGCGATTCCATCGCTTGTGAACAGCTATCACGCATTAGACCTGTCGCCTGACGCGAGCTTAATGGTCGGCCTTGCCGACGCAGGATTCCGCCCATTCCTGATGGATTGGGATGTGCCGGGCGAAGACGCAGCGGAGTGGAGGATTGACCGCTACGTCTTAGAAATCCTCACACCAGCATTGAACGCCGTCGCGAAAGACACAGGCCGACCGCCCATTCTTATTGGGTATTGTATGGGGGGATTGCTCGCGGCGGCACTTGCTGCGCTGAATAACCAGAATGTCCGAGCGCTGGCTTTGCTGGCGATGCCATGGGATTTCCATACGCCATCTAAGTCGCAGGCAGATGGCGTCGCCAAGCTTGGCCCGATGTTTCAGATGAGCGCCAAAGCCACGGGCGCTGTGCCAACCGATGTGCTGCAAACGCTGTTCTTCTCGCTGGATCCAACATTGGCGCTCAGAAAATTCCGCGCGTTTGCTGAAATGGATATGGCCAGCAAAGCCGCCCACGCCTTCGTCGCCATGGAGGATTGGGTAAATGGCGGGCCAGACCTGGCGGCCCCAGTTGCACAATCCGTGCTGACAGAATGGTACGGTGAGAACGCCCCTCACCTTGGCCGCTGGCACGTTGCGGGCCGAGTAATCACGAACGCATCCTATACTGGGCCAACGCTGGTCACTGCCCCAATGCGAGACCGAATTGTGCCGCCAGCCAGTTCTCGGGCCTACGCAATCGGGGCGGCTCACGCTGAAATCCTCGACGTAGACGGTGGCCACGTAGGCATGATCGTCGGCAGCCGGGCGAAGGAGCGGCTATGGCGGCCTCTCTTTAAGTGGCTCCACAATGCCGCTCAATAAACAAGCTTGCGCCATTTCCGGGGCGACACTACGTTTATTGCAGCGCAGCAATATTTTTGACCTCTGCTGGGAGAAGCATCCATGACTGACGTAGCAATCGTCGCAGCGAAACGTACCGCCATTGGAACCTTTGGCGGCGTATACAGCAACGCCAGCGCGGATAGCCTTGGCGTCACCGCAATCAGCGCCATCATGGCCGATGCAAACATCCAGCCGGGTGAACCAAGCGAATTGATTTTCGGCCAAGTTCTGACAGCCGGCCAGGGCCAGAACCCGGCACGCCAAGCTGCCATCCGTGCAGGCCTGCCAGACAGCATGCCCTCCTATACCATCAACCATGTGTGTGGTTCTGGGCTGAAGGCTGTTGGCCTCGGCGCACAGTCGATCAAACTTGGCGAGAGCGGCATTGTGATCGCTGGCGGCCAGGAAAACATGACCCAGTCTCCGCACTGCATGACGCTTCGGGCAGGCGTTAAGATGGGCGACGCCCAGATGGTCGACACCATGATCAAAGATGGCCTTTGGGACGCCTTCAACGGCTACCACATGGGCGTCACGGCAGAGAATGTCGCCGAGAAATGGCAGATATCCCGCGAAGAGCAAGACGCGTTCGCTGCATCCAGCCAGAACAAAGCCGAAGCCGCACAGGCATCTGGCCGTTTCGCTGCTGAGATTGCCGCCGTCACCATTAAAGGTCGCAAAGGCGATACGATTGTTGATACGGATGAGCACCCAAAGCACGGCACCACCGCCGACACGCTGGCCAAGCTCCGCGCTGCCTTCAACAAGGAGGGCACGGTTACAGCTGGCAACGCATCCGGCCTGAATGACGGTGCCGCGGCCGTTATGCTGATGTCCCTTGAAGAAGCTGAAAAGCGCGGACTGGAGCCACTTGGCGTGATCCGCAGCTTTGCTCAAGCAGGCGTAGATCCAGCATTCATGGGCTCAGGCCCAATCCCCGCCAGCCGTAAAGCACTGGCGAAAGCTGGATGGGACGTTGGCGATCTTGATCTGATTGAAGCGAACGAAGCCTTTGCCGCTCAGGCAATTGCGGTTGGTCGTGACCTCGGCTTCGATCCTGAAAAGCTGAACGTCAACGGTGGGGCGATCGCCCTTGGCCATCCAACTGTCTCTTATACACATCTCCGAGCCCACGAGACCTCTCTACATCTCGTA
>CAJXVF010000596.1 GCA_913060845.1 uncultured Alphaproteobacteria bacterium
AGAGAGGTCTCGTGGGCTCGGAGATGTGTATAAGAGACAGAGCCCGCGACGCCCCTTTATCGTGTAGCTCTCGGTTCTGCCTTTGAGACCCTGCCTAAGCAATTACAGCATCTGCATGATGCGACAGCGCCTCATCGCTGGTCTGGCATTGCTGAGGTTCAGAGAGGCAAAGGCCTCTTAGCCCACTTGATCGGTAAGATCATCGGTTTTCCTCCAGCCGCGAAGCAAGTTCCAGTGCAGGTAGACCTTGTGCCGGTGCCAGAGGGTGAACGTTGGACCAGAGATTTTGGCGGACGCATTTTCTCCTCATTCCAAAGCCTGGGTACGGGTAAAAATGAGCATCTGGTGGTGGAGCAATTTGGCGTCGTCAGTGTTGCACTGGCCTTAGTTGTTGAAGGTGATCACCTGTACATCGTTCCGCGCCGTTGGTCCTGCCTTGGCATTCCGCTCCCGGGTATATTTTTGCCATCAGGCAGCAGCTTCGAGACAGAACGTGCAGGTAAGTTCTGCTTTGATGTTGAGATTAGAGCGCCTCTGATCGGCTTGATTGTTCGCTACAACGGCGTGTTGGTGCCCGTTGAAGTGACAAAGCCTTCGGGTGGCAGTGCGGATTAGCATCGACTGTCGCCCGCTGCTATTCCAAGATGGTGAGAATCGATAGGGGAGATAGGTATGCGGTTCAGTTATTTGACGCTGGCAGCGTCACCAGGACCAGAATCAGACTGGCAAGCAATCCAGGATCAGTTGGAACTGGCGCGGTTGGCAGAGCAACTCGGGTTCGATGGCGTTTGGCTGACAGAGCATTATTTCACCGGTGAGAGCGTCTACAATGATGCGCTGACTTTTGCCGCCGCTGTCGCCATGCAAACCTCCAAACTGCGGATTGGGTTCGCAGTGGTGCAATTGCCGTTTCACCACCCCGTGCGATTAGCGACGCAATTGGCGTTGTTGGATAACCTCAGCAATGGGCGAATTGATGTCGGCGTCGGCAAAGGCACCGTGTTCAACGAGTACGAATTTGTCGGTCACGGCCTGCGTAGCGATGACAGCCGGGCGCGGGCGGCGGAAGCGCAGACGATCCTTGAGCGCTGTTTTGCCGGTGAGCCGTTCAGCTTTAAGGGCGACTATTACGATCTGTCCGTCCCAGCGCTTCGCCCAAAGCCCGTTCAGATTTCCGGCCCGCCGATTTGGCGGAGCGTGATTTCCCCGCCCTCATTTAGTGATGCCGGGCGCCAAGGCCTGCCAATCCTAACCGCACGCTTGCCTGTATCTCGTATCCGGGAGCGGTGGGACCTCTACCGAGAAGGCATGGATGCGGGCGGGATTGGCGCTGAAAAGCAGTCTGCATTGCTGCAGCAGTCCGGCATCTGGCGCAATCTCTACGTTGCGGAGAGTGACGCCCAGGCGGAGGATGAATTGGCAGATGCGTTGCGTAATGCACGTCGGCATATGATCCATATTCGCCAGGAATTGAACCCGGATGATTTCGTTGTTGATCCCGCCGTGCTGTCGCCTTGGGTTGATCCAAGTGCGGATGAAGAAAGCGCCATCACAGACGCTGTGCAGTCTGGCTCCATCTGCGGCGGCCCTAAGCGCGTGAAAGGGCAGATTGAGGAATTGCGGGATGCCGGTGTTGGCCATGTCGTTCTGCAAACCACATTCGGCGATATGGCGCATGCGCAGACAGTATCGGCGATGGAGCGGTTCGGAACCGGTGTCCTTCCGGCTTTCGCTGCCGCCTGACGCGATACCCAACAACAGGCGTGCCTGCCACCTTATTCCAACTTTTTGCCCTACAATATTGAGCGGTTCCAATGAGCAAGACTTCTGACGTTGTGATTATTGGTGGCGGCCTCCATGGCTGTTCGGCGGCTCTACATCTGGCGATGCGCGGGCTTTCGGTCACGGTGCTGGAGAAAGACCATGTCGCGCGCCATGCGTCAGGCATGAGTGCTGGCGGCGTAAGGCGACTTGGGCGTGACTTGGCGGAAGTGCCTATTGCCATCCGTGCGGCTGAATATTGGCATGATATCAAAGCGCTCGTGGACGATGATTGTGGCTATCGCGAAAGCCGCTATCTCCAACTTGCCGAAAACGATGCGGATATGGCGCGCGCCGAAGCCCGCGTCGCCCAGATGCAAGCCAACGGCTTTACCCATGAAGAGGTGATTGATGAACCCACCCTCCGCGCGTTTGAACCCAACGTCGCACCGCAATGCATCGGCGCACTGCATGTGGATGGAGATGGTGCTGCTGATCCAGGGCGCACGACACAAGCCTTTAGGCGTCGGGCGGAAGCGCTTGGTGCGTTGGTTGTTGAAGGCTGTCTCTTATACACATCTGACGCTGCCGACG
>CAJXVF010000597.1 GCA_913060845.1 uncultured Alphaproteobacteria bacterium
ACCCACGGCTGAATGTACGCGGGCTCGAAGGCTTACGGGTTATCGATGCGTCGATCATGCCTGCCGTGACAACAGCCAATACAAACTCGACGGCCATCATGATCGGCGAAAAGGGTGCAGCGATGATCTTGGAGGACAATCCCGCCTAGGCCGGAGCGCCTTCAGCCTTCGCCGAATCCTGGTCCACGAAGAAGCTTTCGCCACACCCACAAGCGCCAACAGCGTTGGGGTTTGTAAACGTGAATCCGGATGAAAAGCGGTCTTCCTTATAATCAACGACTGAGCCGATCAGGAACATCACAGCCGCTGGATCGATCAGCACTTTGACGCCGTCCTGATCAATAATTTCCTCAAAGCGCTTCTGCTCCTGCGCATACTCCACCGAATACGACAGCCCGGAACAGCCGCGCGCGCTGACACCAATGCGGAGGCCCATCACGGGCTCATCGCTTTTGGAAATCAGTTCTTTGACACGGGCGATAGCGCCTTCAGTCAAAGTTACCATGGGGGGACGTTCAGCCATCATATCTCTCCTAAAACCAGTCGAGTGCGACGCGAGCTTCGTCGGACATGCGTTCGGGCGTCCACGGCGGATCAAACACCAACACCACGTCAATCTCGCCAAACCCTGGCACAGCAACCAGCGCATCAGCGGCCATGCCAGGCATTTCACCCGCAACAGGGCAACCGGGCGCGGTCAAAGTCATCTCAGCGAAGACTGAGCCATCCTCGTTAATATCAACCGTATAGATAAGGCCAAGCTCCCAAATATCCACTGGGATCTCAGGATCGTAGACGGTCTTAAGCGCGGCGACCGCATCTTCCTGCGTGCCGACTGCCTGACCTTCTGGCAGCTTGGCGCCACGGCGAGCGCGAAAATCGCCCTCGCTGGCGTCCATGCCCGTGTTCATGCCGAAGCCCATTCCCATACCCATGCCGCCAGGGTTCAATCCGGCTGGCATGTCCTCATCAAGGAACGTTGGGAAAGGCCTGGATTTACCGTCCTCTATGTCTGACATGTTCTGGCTCCTTACCCGAATATCTCAATCGTCTTGGCGACGGCGGCGGCGAGCGCCTCCGCTTCTGCCTTGGTGTTGTACATGCCGAAGCTGGCCCGCGCCGTTGCGTGAACGCCGAAGCGGTCCATCACTGGCTGCGCACAATGTTGTCCGGCCCGAACTGCAACGCCCATCTGATCCAGGATCGTGCCAACGTCATGGGCATGTGCGCCCTTCACGTTGAACGATAACACCGATGTCTTCGCACCGGGCGCGCCCATAATCTCGACCTCAGGCATTGCACGGAGCAACGCCTCAGCGTGGGCCGCGACATCGGTTTCATGGGCGCCGATGCCCTCCAGCCCGATGCTTTGAATGTAGTCGATGGCCGCACCAAACCCTACGGCCTCCACAATGGCCGGCGTGCCTGCCTCAAACCGGTGCGGCGGTTCTTTATAGGTCGAGCCGGTTTTCTCCACCGTCTCAATCATCTCGCCGCCGCCTTGATATGGCGGCATATCTGCCAGAATTTCTGGGCGGCCATAGAGGGCGCCAATGCCGGTTGGACCATAGATTTTATGGCCTGAGAACGCATAGAAATCGACATCTAATGCCTGCACATCAACCGGCATATGAGGTGCCGCCTGGCAACCATCGACAAGAATGACCGCGCCAACCGCATGGGTGAGGCGCGCGATTTCTTGAACCGGCAGCACAGTACCCATCGTATTGGCGACATGGGTCACCGCGACGATTTTCGTGCGATTGCTGATGAGAGAACGGAACGCATCCATATCGAGCGCGCCATTATCATCCATCGGCGCGAATAGAACTTTGGCACCCTGCTTCTCGGCAATAATCTGCCACGGCACAATATTGGAATGATGCTCCAACTCAGTCGTTATGATCTCATCACCCGGCCCAAGCCGTTGGCCATATGAAGCCGCAACGAGGTTTATGCCTTCAGTCGCACCACGGGAGAAGATGATTGAATCTTCATGAGGTGCGTTGATGAATTTCGCCGCTTTGCCCCGCGCTGCTTCAAACTTATCCGTTGCACGCTGAGAGAGCGCATAGACGCCGCGATGGACGTTGGCGTAGTCGTTTTCCATCACATCAACCATCGCCTGGATCACCTGGCGCGGCTTCTGCGCGCTTGCGGCTGTATCCAGAAAGACCAAGTCGTGGCCGTTGATCTGCTGATGCAGAATAGGGAAATCTGCGCGGATTGTCTCTACGTCAAAATTCGGGCGCGCGGCTGATGCGAGAGCCGTCATTCTATCCCCTCCAATCCAAGCGCTTTATCCAATTCGGCTAGCATGACGTTGCGAACAGCTTCGTCGCCAAGGCCTTCCGC
>CAJXVF010000598.1 GCA_913060845.1 uncultured Alphaproteobacteria bacterium
ATACTTCGCGGAAGCCTACTCCGCCGACGCATCCTAACCATATGACCTGCATAGCTTTTCTTAGCTATCTAGGCCAGCCCCTTATTTTTTTTAGTGCCAGCTTCTGGAGGAAAGCTTGTCATATGCGGCGCAATGCCGCGAATATCTTATTCAGATGTGAGCGGTTCCAGTGCAGCAATAATCGCCCGACGTTGCACACCATTCGGTACAGGCATCGGAGCTCGGGGTTGACCTGTATTGATCCCTTGATGGCGTTGAGCAAACTTCACACAAGCGGGCAAATTATCATGGGCCATGGCATTCCAGAGCGCCAAAAGCTTGCCGTGCAGCGCTTTTGCTTCCACGTGATCGCCTGCCTTAACAGCATTCCAGAGTGTGACAGACGCATGGGGAGCTGCTGTCAGGATTGCGGCAATCGAACCGTGAGCACCGAGCATATATGAGGGATACATCAGCGCATCAACGGCGCTATAGATCATCCGATTAGCTGGTGCTTTTTCCATCAGATCGGCGAATAGCTTCAAATCACCAGCGGATTGTTTTACGCCAACGACGCCAGGAACTTCTTCAAAAATTCGGCAGAGCAGTTCGGGAGACAAATAGGTCCAAGGCACTACGTTATAGATAATAATCGGCGTTTCCGTGGCTTCGGCGATTGCTCGGAAATGCTCGACCATGGCGTTGTCATCTGGCCGAAATAGATAGTGTGGAGGCGTGACCTGCAACACCGCGGGCAGCAGCGGCTTCGCCTCGTTTAATTGCTTCCCGTGTCGAATTCACAATGATGCCTGCTATCATCGGCACTCTGTCTTCGAGTGCTTCGCTAGCGACGCCAATCACACGTTCGAACTCAACGCTTGTCAGCGTATGGCCTTCACCGGTGCTGCCGCCGACAGCAATGCCATTAGCACCTGCTTCAATCAGCCAGTCGATCTGGCTGCGGACCGCGCCATACACGATTGTGCCATCAGCGCGGAAAGGGGTAGTTGCCGGTGGAATAACATCGATCAGATTGGCAAGTACGGACATAGGGCGGCCTTCTGTTGCATGAAGCTTTCACGGAATTTGAGGCTGATTATGCCGTGTCGCATTTTAATACGTCTAATGACGGCAAATACTTCGACATAGGCCTTGAACGGTCAATAGGTATCGAACGCTTTTTGTATCGAAGCGAGTGAGCAATTGGCTTCAGCCAAAGCCAGCATCAGCAATACGCGGGCTTTTTGCACTGATAGATTATCAGCGACGATCACCCCAGCGGGCCGGTAATCCGAAATTGCAACAACCCTGCCTGACAGCGCGCGGGTACCCTGCACGACAGCAATTCCAGCAGCAATTGCATCCTCCATCGCAGCCCGTTCGCCTGGAGTTGTCAGGCCAGGTGCGAACCCGCCAACAACGATTCCCGCTGGTTTCAACGCCATTAGACCTCTGATCTGCCCGCCATCTGATCCTGCATAACTGATTGCAACATCAACGCGTGGCAGAGGTTTGAAGGCGTCAAAGGGTGTGTTCGGCGCATGGGCGCGCACGGGGCGGCGATAAATGGCGATGCGGTCATTGTCCGCGTGGCCTAGCAGGCCGAAATCTGGCGAACGGAAGGTTTGTAGGCGGAGGGTGGATGTTTTGGTGACATCACGGGCTGCATGAATTTCATCGTTCAGGCAAACCAGCACGCCCATACCGCGTGCCTCCGGTGCAGCTGCGACCCTGGCACCGTTCACGATATTCAGGAATGCATCGGTTGAAATGCCAGTAGGCGGCCGCTGCGCGCCAACAACAACGACGGTCTTATTGGTCTTGAGGGTAAGATTCAGGAAGTAGGCTGTTTCCTCCAAAGTCGCTGTGCCATGGGTAACAACCACGCCCTGTAGGCTTCGGTCATCGCGTAGAGTTTTTTCGATATGTGCGGTGAGGTCAGGCCAGTCTGCCGGGCCGATGGCTGTGGAATGCACTTGACGGAATGGCACCAGAACGGGCTCGACCACACGGTCAAGTTCAGGCACCTGCGCCAATAATTCGTCCAGCGCATAAACCTTGCCGGTGCGGACATAAGCAGTGAGGTCAAGGCTATCAACACCAACAGAGGCGATAGTACCGCCAGTTCCAACGATAGCGACGCGAGGCAGGGCCATTTGAAAGTCCTTTTGAGGATGCATAATCACGGCTAGGCTATTCAACAGAACAATTGGGCGCCAGGGAGTGGAACTGTTATGGGTCAAATTGACTTGCCGGACGGCTATGACGGAGACATGGCTTGGCGCGCGGCTGATTTGGCGCCGGATGCTGGCGTCATCAAGCTAAACGCTGATGCTTTGGCGGAACTGGAGGCTGCCGCTGAGA
>CAJXVF010000599.1 GCA_913060845.1 uncultured Alphaproteobacteria bacterium
ACGAGATGTAGAGAGGTCTCGTGGGCTCGGAGATGTGTATAAGAGACAGATGCCAGCGTTAGCGTGGTCAACCGTTCAGGAAAGGCTGCCGCGAAGGCCATGCCAATGCCGCAGCCCGTTGAATGGCAAAACAGGCTCGCTTGCGGGATTACCAGCGCATCCAGCAGCCCTGCAACTTCCTTGGCGCGATCTGGCATGGCGATGGCGGTGGGGTTATCGGGTGCCTGGCTTTGTCCTGTTCCGCGCTGGTCGTAGCGGATAACCATGCAAGATTGAGCGAGGCCTTCAATGAAAGGTCCAACGCCAACAGGCCCCGCACTTTGCGGCAAGAGCAGAACAAGCGGTGGTCCATCACCGCTGATGGAATAGTGAATATTGCCGCCTTCAATGGTCGCCATGGGCATGGGGGCAGCTCCTATTTGATCCTGAGGGCGGTACTATATGGAAGTCTGCAACGCTTGCGAAAGGCGCCCTCTTGCCAGACCTTCGGCGCAGCATCCATGCTCACCTTTCGCCCAATGCCTGTCTGAAGGAGCCTCTATGAGTTTATCTGATATCCGCGCGCTTACGTTTGATACTGGCGGTACGATCCTGGACTGGCACACCGGCTTTAAGACCGTACTCAGTGAGACTGGCGCCAAGCACGGCTTGGAGCGGAACTGGCATGATCTGGCCAACGCTATCCGCCGCCAGGGGCTCGGTAAAATGCTGAACCTCGGCAAAGATGCGCCGCCGGGACATAATTTTGATGGCGCGCACCGTATGGCACTGGAAGAGGTCATCGCTGAGCACGGCTTGGAAGCGTTCACGGAAGCGGAGCGTCATGCCATCGCCTATGAGGCGCCCCATAATTTTGACTGCTGGACAGACTTTCCCGCCGTGCTGCCCAAGCTTCGCGAAAACTTCATGTGCGCGTCGTTTACGATTTTGAGCTTCCGCATCATCATGGACACGGCCCGCCGCAATGGTCTGTCCTGGGACGCTGTATTTTCGTGTGAGGCGATTGGGAAATATAAGGTGCTACCGGAAGCCTACGACACGGTTGCACATTATCTGCAGTTAGACCCATCCCAAATCTGCATGGTCGCGTGTCATAACTTTGATCTGGACGCCGCCAAGAAGCAGGGCTTCAAAACGGCCTTCGTCAAGCGTCCGCGCGAATGGGGCGATGATGCATCGCCGGATCCCGTACCCAATCCAATCCATGATATCATCGTCGATGATTTTCCGGCCCTTGCCGCTGCCCTTGGCGTGAAGCTGTAGTTACGAGTCCAACGCCGCAGAAACTCAAATTGGGAGAAATGGTGATGAACCGTGGATTACTTGCAGTCGGTTTTGATTTCACGAATGCGCCCGCCGATGAATTCAATGATTGGTACGATCTGGAGCACATTCCTGAGCGTGAAGCCGTGCCGGGTTTTGGCGCCTGTGAGCGCTGGATCAGCGTTGATAATCCACGCCATGCGGTGGCGACGTATGATCTGGCCGCACCGGATGTTTTGAAAGGCGACGCCTATAAGGCCATTGCCTATGAGAACCTGACCGTATGGTCCAAGCGCGTGACGGGCATGTGCGCCCGGCTGCTTCGCTTTGAGGGTGAACAGACGCTGCCCGGCAGCGCCGAACCACCAGTGGGCGCGGGCGGTCTGCTGGTGAATGCCATGAATGTGGCTCCTGAAATGGAGGCGGATTTCAACGCCTGGTATGATGAGGAACATATTCCCGCACTCGCTGCCGTGCCGGGTTGCCTCTCTGCACGCCGGTTTGTGGGCGGGGCGGCTATTCCAGAAGGCCGGAAATATGTCGCCCTCTATCATCTTGAATCGCCGGACGTAACCTATTCAGACGCTTGGGCTAAAGCGGTTGATACGCCGTGGAGCGCCCGCGTCCGCCCGGGTTTTCAGGACCGCCTACGCATCCTTGCCAAGCGCTACGAGCGGGCGGCATAGATAGCCAGCGCTATTGCGGGGGCCAATGAAGCCGTTCAAGATTGCCGCTGTAATCCTTGGCGGACAGGTCTTTCGCACCCATGGTCTCTCTCAACGAAGAAACAATTATCCCCGCACCGCCATCGAAAGTATGGCCGCTGCTGAGCGACCCGGAGGTTGTTGCATCCTGCATTCCGGGCGCGGAATTGGCACCCGCTTCTGATGATGGGCTTTGGCGCGGATCGGTACGGGTTAAGTTCGGGCCGACGGTCGTTACCTTCCGAGGGGAGGCAGCGCTGACATTCGATGATGATGCGCAGACCTGCACGATTGAAGGCCGCGGCATTGATCAACGCGGCGCCTGTCTCTTATACACATCTCCGAGCCCACGAGACCTCTCTACATCTCGT
>CAJXVF010000600.1 GCA_913060845.1 uncultured Alphaproteobacteria bacterium
CTTCCGCGTCATTACACACGAGAAGTTTCCGGTTCTGGAGTGAGCGCGGTATATTGAATTTATTTGGGAAAAATGGTGAGCGCGCAGGGACTCGAACCCTGGACCGACGGATTAAAAGTCCGTTGCTCTACCAACTGAGCTACACGCTCTGACGCCTTGAATCGGGGTCAGCGGAGCGCACCCTATGGGTGGCGACGGCGCGGGTCAAGATACATTTTTCACTCAATTCAAAATCAGGTCGAAAGCGTCCAGATTGCCGCAGTGAGTGCACGGGAAATCACCTAGTTTCTGGCACCATTCAGACAGCCAAACCAGATAGCACGGTCAAGATACCTGGCCCTGCCCCACCTCAGGAACCTTGCGCAACAGCGAGTCTCTGGCCGTAGCCTCAGTCCACCACAGCAGCGCCAATTGGTCCCATCAGATGAAACGATAGCGCAGCCTGCCCCTCAGTAACGTCCGCTAAGTGACCGACCTGCAGAGTATCAAGCACCTGCCGACAGGACGCAGGGTCTGGATGGCTGATTTGCACTTTATCGAGGCGAACCCCCAAATCCCGCTGTGCTGTACTTGGGTGCGGCCCCGGGGACCATTCAATGAATGCCGGCAGAAGGCCGCTCCAAGGCAAGTGGCCGTCAGTTGGCACGGTCAAACGCCAAGAACGGTCGCCGCGCGTGAAATGAACGATCTCACCAAGGTCAACGGGACTGGCTGCAACAACGGCGTCGAGATCATCGGTGCCAACGATCCAGCATAACGTGCGCGGGCGCACGGCCAGCCGTGCGATTGTCGCTGGGTCGTCCATACTGAACCAGCGCGCACGACCAGGCGGCGGCGCATCGGGGTCAATCGCGAGAATCTCAAGAAACGATTCGTCGCCCGCCTGCATGACGCAGTTATGGGTGCTCATCATATCGTGCTTTCCGCCGCGCGGTGTCTCGACACCCAGCTGCGCCTGCAATGCGCTGATGCCAACTTCGAGCGACGCTGCGCCAATGCCAAAATGGTCAATCTTGTTATTCATCATCAACCTCAAAATTTCTGTTCACACAGGCCAAGCTATAGCTTAGCGGCGTGCGCGAACAGAAATTTGAAGCATAGCGATGAAGCGAGTGCGCCTTAGTAAGCTTTAGACGCAGCCCCTGCCTCAACCTTGCCGCCGCCATTGAGGCGTGCGGCCAATGCTGCTTTGACATGAGGCGGCACGAATGTCGTGATGTCGCCGTTGAGTGCTGCAATCTCTTTCACAAAGCGTGATGAGATATATTGGCAACGCTCAGACGCCATCAGGAACACTGTCTCGATAGAATTATCGAGGCGGCTGTTCATGCCCGTCATCTGGAACTCATAGTCAAAGTCCGACACGGCGCGGAGGCCACGGACGATGACATTGGCACCGACATCTTTGGCGTAATGAACCAGCAGGCCTTCCATCGTGCGGACCGTGATGCGATTCGCGAGATCACGGTCTTCAAGACCCGCAATCCACTCCTCCACCATCGCTACCCGGTCATCAATACCGAATAACGGGCCTTTGCCTGCATTAATCGCAACGCCAACGACCAATTCTTCAACCACCCGCGCACCGCGCATGATGATATCGAAATGCCCATTAGTCGGCGGGTCAAATGTGCCTGGATACAGGCCGACAACCCTCGCCATAGTCTCGTGCTCCTATTCGGAAGCGTCTTCGCCGCCCTCATCCGGGCCAGCATCCACCGCTCCATCTTCATCCATGTCTTCATCGCCAGAGCCATCGTCATTCAGTCGTGTGACGCTAACAACCCGGTCCCCCTCAGACACAGTGAAGATTTTTACGCCCCGCGTCGAGCGGCGCGCCATACGCACCCCACCGACCGGGCAGCGGATCAATTGACCACCATTGGTGACCAGTACGAGACCGTCCGAATCCTCGACCGGGAAGGCACCGACAACTTCTACGTCGCCATCCGCCAAACCCATCAGTTCAATGCCTTTGCCGCCGCGTTTCGTAACCCGGTAGTCGTAGGCGGATGTGCGCTTGCCAAGACCATTGTCGGCGAGGGTGAGGATAAATTGCTCACCGTTTTGGTATTCCTCGAAGATTTCCGGCGGCAAGCCACCCTCCTCCATCTCCTCACCCCGACGAAGCGCTGTGGATTGCTTGAGATAGAGATCGCGTTCTGCTGTCTCAAATACCGCACCGCCGAGGATCGACATGGAGATCACACGATCGCCCTTCGCCAGATCAATACCGCGGTTACCCGTTGAATTACGGCCAGCGAAAACGCGAACGTCCTCAACGGAGAAGCGAATGCCTGTCTCTTATACACATCTCCGAGCCCACGAGACCTCTCT
>CAJXVF010000601.1 GCA_913060845.1 uncultured Alphaproteobacteria bacterium
ATCTACACCTCTCTATTCGTCGGCAGCGTCAGATGTGTATAAGAGACAGCGAATGTTGATCCTGGGATTGGCACCGGGGATGAAGGGCGCAAATCGAACAGGGCGCCCGTTCACTGGCGATTACGCAGGCGATACGCTGTACGACACGCTGCTGCGGTTCGGTTTTGCAGAAGGTGCCTACAAGCGCGCGCCGGATGACGGCCTGACCTTGCACGACTGCCGGATCGCCAATGCGGTCCGTTGTCTGCCACCAGCCAACAAGCCGACGCCGCTTGAAGCTAGGACCTGTGGTCCGTTCTTAGTATCCGAAGTACAGGCGATGCCAAACCTCCAGATCATTCTGGCGCTTGGCCGCATCGCCCATGACGCAGTGCTGCGTTTGCTTGGCGAAAAATTGGCTGCGCATCCGTTCGGCCATGGCGCCATGCATCAGATCGGCGCACTGACAATAGCTGACAGCTACCACTGCTCCCGCTACAACACGAACACCGGACGGCTGACGACAAACATGTTTGATGCAGTCTTCACGGAAATTCGTCGCCGCATCCCTGCGGCCTGACGCTTGAACACCTGGGGCTAGCGCCGTTGAGCGATATGATTGAGAAAAAAGACAGTGTGTGGGATTACGTGCGCGCCCTGTTTTGGGCGCTACTTCTAGCGGGCATATTCCGGTCTTTCGTCTATGAACCCTTCAGCATCCCCTCCGGCTCTATGCAGCCAACGCTGCTGATCGGTGACCATTTGTTCGTTTCCAAATGGACATATGGGTATTCCAAGCATTCGCTGCCGATGAGCCCAAACCTTTATGATGGTCGGGTGCCAAATGGCGTGCCAGATCGCGGCGATGTCATCGTGTTCAAGTTTATCGAAGAAAAATGGCGTGGCGGTGAGACGACGATTACCCGGACGGATTACATCAAGCGCCTTGTCGGTCTGCCCGGCGATACGGTGCAGATGAAAGGTGGTCGCCTCTATATCAATGGCGCGATGATCGACCGTAAACTCGACGGTGAATTTTCGGCTGGCGGGCAGACCTACAAACAATATATCGAAACGCTGCCCAATGGCGTCGAGCATAAAATTCTGGAAATCGACGACAACCAGAGCCTCGATAACACTGAGGTCTTCAAGGTGCCTGCAGAACACTATTTCTTCATGGGCGATAATCGCGATAATTCCAACGATAGCCGCTATTCCGTGAAGTATGTGCCAGCAGAAAACTTGGTTGGCCGCGCAGATATCCTATTCTTGTCGATTGACTGGCAGGGCGATGATTGGATGGACTTTGACTTCGGCCTCCGCTGGGATCGTATGTTTACGTCCATCGGACCTTGAGCAGAATGGATGACGCGCCAAACCCGCAGGCCGCGCTGCAAGACCGCATTGGCTACCGGTTCACTAACCAACATCTCTTAGAAGGTGCCTTAACCCATCCCAGTGCTGGGATCGTGAAAGCGGCTGCTGATCTGGGTGCTGGATATGAGCGGCTTGAATTTCTAGGCGATCGTGTGCTCGGCCTTGTTATCGCCGAACTGCTGCTTGAACGTTTCCCTGCGGATAATGAGGGCGCGCTTTCCAAGCGATCCGTTGCATTGGTTCGTAAGGAAGCGCTGATCGATGTTGCGAAAGAGATTAAGATCGGCGAGGCGGTAGTCCTCTCATCCGGATCTGGCCGCGCCTATGCACGGCAGAAGGAAACTGCTGCTGCGGACGGCGTCGAGGCGTTAATTGGCGCAATCTTTCGGGATGGTGGCTATCAGGCGGCGGCAGTTTTCGTTCGTCATTGGTGGAAGCCATTGCTCAAGCGCTATGAAGCGCCGCCGAAGGACCCAAAGACCACGCTCCAAGAATGGGCGCAGGCCCGGGCTTTGAAGCTTCCGGTCTATACTGTTATTGGCACGGAAGGACCGGCGCATCAGCCAGTCTTCATCGTGGAAGTTATATTGGACACTGTTGGGGCTGAACGTGCTTCTGGCCGGTCCAAACGGATTGCGGAAACTGCGGCAGCGACTGCGCTCCTGGCGCGCGCCGAAGAAAGCGTTGGATCATGAACGGAAACGATACCCCTATGCAGGCGCGGAGCGGCCAGCGTTGCAGCGTGATCGCCCTTGTCGGCGCGCCAAACGCTGGCAAGTCGACGCTAGCCAACGCGTTGGTGGGCGCAAAGATCGCCATTGTCTCACCCAAGGCCCAGACCACGCGCACGCGCATCATGGGCATTCGCATGGAAGACGATGCACAGCTAATCTTCGTCGACACTCCCGGTATTTTCCGGCCAAGCCGCAGGCTGGACCGCGCGATGGTCAGCGCTGCATGGAGTGGGGCTGAGGATTCAGA
>CAJXVF010000602.1 GCA_913060845.1 uncultured Alphaproteobacteria bacterium
GAGATGTAGAGAGGTCTCGTGGGCTCGGAGATGTGTATAAGAGACAGGATATAGTGTTTGCTCTCGCTTTTCAGAATGCCGCGTTTGCGCATGCCTGCATTGTACTTCGCGGCCTTGTCCGGATCACCAAGGGAGGAGCGGTAATCGACCACTTCCTGGTTGGTGAAAATCACATCGAACATCGGTGCATCGCCAACGACCTTGGCTTCGATATTGCGGCGCTTCAGGATGTCTCTGTAGCCTTCTATCAGCGCCTCGCCGCGGGCGAACAGCGTCTTATATGCGCCGGGACGTTTCAGGATTTCGAGCGTCTTGCGACCGGCGGCGGCAGCGACAGGATTGCCTGAAAGCGTGCCGATTTGCGCCATGAATTTGTCTTCACCAACGGCAGATTTATCGAAGTTCGCCATAATCTCGGCCTTGCCCCCGATAGCAGCCAACGGGAACCCACCGCCAATGGCTTTGCCCATAGTGCAGATATCCGGCATCACCCCATAATATTGCTGCGCGCCGCCATAAGCGAAGCGGAAGCCTGTAACGACTTCATCGAAGATCAACAAAATATCGTTCTCTTCGGTGATCCGGCGAAGGCCTTCAAGGAAACCCGGTTGGGGCGGAATGAGGCGCTGGAATGGCTCAGCTAAAATTGCCGCGATCTCACCCTTGTGCTCTTTCACCAAGCTCTCGACCATGGCGAGGTCATTATAAGGTGCCACCAGCATTTCCTGCTGCACGCTCTTAGGAATACCTGGGCTATCTGGAACGCCGACCGGAAAATTGCTTTTCCGTTTCGGCGCTAGGCTGATGAGGCCAAAATCGCTCATCCCGTGGTAACCGCCCTCGAACTTCAGGATTTTGTCCCGGCCCGTATGCGCGCGTGCGAGCCGCATGGCGTACATATCTGCTTCAGACCCGGATGAGACGAACCGCACCTGCTCGACGGATGGCATCGCGTCCACGATCTCTGCCGCCAGATGAATCCCGTCTGCATTATTCGCGAAGAAAGTCGTGCCTTGGGTGACACAGTGTTGCGTGGCCGCCAGCACTTCCGGGTGCGCATGGCCAACAATCATCGGCCCAGAGCCCAGCAGGTAATCGATATACTCGTTCCCGCTCACATCCCAGACGTGGCTGCCCTCCCCGCGCGCGACAATCAGAGGATAGCTGACATTCCCAAAGCCGCCCGCAGGCAGCACTCGCTTTGCCAATTCAACAAGTTCAGCCTCACTCATATCTTGAGCCAATGCAGCTTCAGCCATCGCCCTGCTCCCTTTGATTAATCAGGTGACCGGTGACCGGCCACCGTCAACATTGATATCTACGCCCGTAACATAAGCCGCCGCATCGGACGCCAGGAAACAGGCAACATTGGCGAACTCTTCCGACGTGCCAATGCGGCCAAGCGGAATGCGCGCCTTCTCTGCCATCTCGACCTTGAATTCATCATAAGTCAGGCCGCGATTGTCTGCTGCGTGCTTGCGCACATGCTGATCGCTATCGATCAATCCGGTCATCATCGCATTGACCAGAATATTATGGGGCGCGCCTTCGTTGGCCAAAATTTTGGAAAGCGCCAACCCCGCCGCTCGCGTTACTGCCGTTGGCGCACCCTCTGCCGCCGGTGCCTTTGCCCCTGTATTCAGGATATTAATGATTCGACCCCAGTTACGCTCTTTCATGTCTGCGAATGCGAGGCGAGAAAAGCGAATTTGGGCGAAAAGCTTCAGTTCCAGATCGTTCTTCCAGTCTTCATCCGTCATTTCCAGAAACGGGCCACGCAGGCTGGAACCGGCGTTATTCACAAGAATATCGACTGCGCCATAGGTTTTGACCGCTTCAGCATAGGCGGCCTCTATCGCACGCGGGTCTGTCACGTCACAGCCAATCGCGTGCGCTTTACCGCCAGCGCCCGTGATCAGTTTGACCGTTTCATCAAGTGGTTCCTGGCGCCGCGCAACTGGCACGATATTCGCCCCAGCCGCCGCCATCTTCATGCCCATAGCCCGGCCAAGCCCCATGGATCCGCCAGTGATCAGCGCAGTGCGCCCGGTCAAATCAATCTGCATCTTTGATATTCCTGTGAATGAATTCGGCGTCTCTGTCTGCATGGTGAGGCGCATAGAGGCTGCTTGTCCAGAGTATGGCCGCTTGGCGCGACAGCATGGCGGCGTTAGCCTGTTCATCCAATCCCGAAATTCAGGTTTCCTCGCATGGCCACACGTTATTCACTCGGCATAGATATTGGCGGCACATTTACCGATGTGGTGGTGCAGGATCTGTCTCTTATACACATCTCCGAGCCCACGAGACCTCTCTACATCTCG
>CAJXVF010000603.1 GCA_913060845.1 uncultured Alphaproteobacteria bacterium
CGAGATGTAGAGAGGTCTCGTGGGCTCGGAGATGTGTATAAGAGACAGCACTATCAGCGCTTTCCAGCGTATTTCTGTCTGCCTGTTTACCCCAACCGACAGACAGTCATTGGACGGCCAGGGAATGGGCACCGATTGGCGAAAAGCGGCCAGCGGATCCGCCAGCCGTATGGTGTTATCAAACCATCGGAAAAGCGGACTGCTATCACCAGCGACTGCCTGGGCAGGATTATCGGCTGATCGAGGGCGGGCCGGTATCGGATCCGAAGAATATGTCGGTCGCGACAAAACCTGTGCAAGTCTCGGAACCCTTAATGGAACCAGTTCCTGTGCAGGAATCAGCCAAAGCGCCGGAGCCATCAATATTGGACCGGCTTACAGGTTTGTTCGATCTGTAACTGTCGCTAGTGTTCTGAGCCTAACGGTCATCGCTGTTCCCGCGAATGCGCAAATCGCGCCGTACAACGATTACGCGAAAGCACCCACATACTATTTCGACAAGGCCAATGCTGGAAATGCGGAGGCACAGTTTCTGCTGGGCTTGGCGCTTGAAGAACTTGGTGCGACAGCCCAGGCCCAATGGGGTTCAGCCGAGAGCTGGATCGCAAAGGCTGCTGCAGCCGGCATTCCAGAAGCGCAACTCCGATATGGTCAGATCAAGCTTGCTGCTGGTGATGTAGCTTCAGCGAAGCGTCTGCTCGTGGACGCCGCAGCATCGGGAGTGCCAGAAGCGCAGTTTAATCTTGGCGCACTGGCGGAACGGTCTGGCGAAGCCAAAGACGCGCGCAGATGGTATTGGCAGGCTGCGCGGCATGGCTATGCCCCAGCGCAGTTCAATCTCGCCCTATCCCTCATCAATCTTGGCGGTGAGGCAGCGCTGACGGATGCATTATCTTGGCTCATCCTGGCAGCAGAGAATGACACGCCTAACGCAGCAGCTGCTCACGATCAGGTAAAAGCAGCGTTGGATTCTGCTGCCATTACGATAGCAGAAAAGCGTGCGAGCGCCCGGCGCTAACTTCTACTCTGTTTCTTTGTCCAGACCTCGAGCGAGCATCTCATCCGCGAGAGCAAAGTCGCTTGGCCTCTCTGTCGCTTGCAGGCCGTTTATGATCCCTGCCCGGTCAAGCTGCGAGCGATTCTGGCTAAGCTTCGCCTTGGCCTGAATGTCATCAATAATGATCTTGAACGCGTAAATCCCACCGAGCATCTTGCGGATAAAATCCTCCGGCTCATCATCAAGCCGCCACGCCCGTGACCCGTCGCCCTCAAATCGCGCTGAGAGTAAGGTAACGCAACGCCGTTTGTCCGCCATGTCAGGCAGAGCTTCAATCCGACCTGCGATATGCGCCGCTAGATAATTCCATGTGGGAACAGTCTGCGCGCCCGCATGTTTCGACGGGTACCAATTTGGCGAAATATAGGCATTTGGGCCAGTGAACACCGCCAGGACGGCTGTTCCATCCGTTAGCGCTTTACAGTGTGGGTTTGCGCGGGCGATATGGCCCAGCAGCACAGGTGCGCCTGCCGCTGCATCCGGGTCCAAAATAATTGGCAGGTGCGTTGTGGCGGTTTTACCATCTGCGTCTTTGGAAATCAGCAGGGCAAACGGTGCCTCTCTGACAATGGCAAGGCCGTCAGCATCTGCTTCAGAAAAATATGGCGGCGAGTACATAATGGTTCTCCAGCCTAGGGGCAGCGACGCTCGCCGCCCCTAGGCTGGAAAGCAAGCGCCGCCAAGTTATTACCCGACGTGTTTTGCGAAGAAAGCGAGCGTACGCTCACGCGCTATTTTAGCGCTTGCGGGGTCAAAATCACCACGGTGATCGCAATTGAAGCCGTGGCCAGCTGGATATGTGAAAATCTCTGCATCGCCATGGGCAGCACGGATTTTGTCGACATCAGCCATGGGAATACCGTGATCATTCTCACCAAAGTGCATCATCACAGGATTCTTTGGTGCCTCGTCATTGTACATGGCGATTTGGCCGCCATAGTAACAAACGCTGGCGCTGACGCCGACGCGGGTCGCTGCCAACCAAGACATCGAGCCACCCCAGCAATAGCCGACTGAGCCGATTTTGGTCTGGCTTTTGCGCATTTCTGCAACAGTCGCTGCAACGTCTTTAACCGCATCATCCCATGCAACTTCCGCGCGGGTATCCCGGCCTTTGGCGATATCATCCGGCGTGTAGCCAACCTCAAAGTTCTTAGATGCCCGGTCAAACAGAGCAGGTGCTAGAACGGCGTAGCCTTCTGCTGCATAGCCATCAGCCACTTCGCGGATATGCGCCTGTCTCTTATACACATCTCCGAGCCCACG
>CAJXVF010000604.1 GCA_913060845.1 uncultured Alphaproteobacteria bacterium
CCGCCAAAGCCCAGAATGCCACAGACGCCGCCCGCCAACATTTTGTTGCGCGCAAACTGATTGAACTCACCGGTTTTCAGTTTGTCGTGTTCAATGAACAGGCGCTTTGCGGCGGCAAGGGTCATCGCAAGGCCATGTTCCGCCATAGGTTCAGCGAATGCGCCGCCATTGCCTGCAATCGGCAAATCTTCAGGGAATTGCTTTAGCGGCAGGAAATCAACGCCGGCGGAATAGAACTGCAGCAATTTGCAAGTTTCGCCAGAAAGGCCAATGCCGTCTTCTGGTAATTGCCGTGTGTGGCCAATGAAGACTGCGTCTGCAGTTGTCATCATGACCCGCCGTTCGGCTTCTTCCATGTCCATCAAATATACGGCGTCGCCAGCGTCGCCGAGGGCGTCTTTAATGATGGCGCGACGGTCAGCGTCTGCTTCTAAGCCAACGGCGAGAACGGGTTTACTCATGGGATGGGAATCACTTTCTAACTGCGAGCTGCTCTTCATTTAAGTCGTACAGGAGCAGGCGGGCGCGTGACAATGCCGTCGTCCTGCCGTAACTGAAACCCCATGGTATTGCTTCCAGCATCCGGGCCCTATACGCGCGCCCAACGCATTATGATTACAGTCCCGGTGATGTTGGCTTCATTGCTGCATTCTATCAATATGAGCACGGCTTACGTTGCCTTGCCGAGTATCCAGGGCAACCTATCTGCGACGCCTGATCAGATTGGTTGGATCATCACCGCCTTTGTCGTCGCCAGCGCAGTTGGCACGGTGCTGACAGGCTGGCTCTCACAGAAAATCGGCAGGCGGGCTGTGTTCCTATGTTCTATCGCCGGATTCACAGTCACCAGCCTGCTCTGTGCCACAGCCGTGGATTTGGGGCAGTTGGTGTTGTACCGAATGCTGCAGGGGCTGGTGAGCGCGCCGCTGCTACCGATCTCCCAATCCGTCATGCTGGATACATATCCGCGCGAAAAGCACGGGTTCGCCATGAGCATCTGGTCCATGGGCATGATCCTTGGCCCCGTTGTCGGCCCAACCATTGGCGCCGTGCTGACGGAATATTATGGCTGGCGCTATCTGTTTTTACTGAACATTCCCATGGGCATCATCGCGTTTATGGCGATCTTCCCGACGATGCCGAAAACGCCAAGCCACCCTCAGCCTCTGGACTGGATCGGCGTCACAGCGCTGATTATCGCCGTGTCATCCTTCCAGCTTATGCTTGATCGGGGCGAACGGCAGGATTGGTTTGAATCCACAGAAATTATCATTGAAGCCTTCGTTGCGGCGCTAGCGTTTTACATTTTCATCGCTCACTGCATCACCGGTAAAAATCCCTATCTGAACCTCGCGATATTCAAGGACCGGAATTATGCGATTGGGTGTTGTCTGATTTTTGCCTTCGGGATTGCCGTTTTTTCTAGCCTGTTTGTGCTGCCGATTTTCCTACAGAACATTCAGGACTATCCCGTGATTTCGGCAGGCTGGGTCGTCTCTGCGCGCGGCATCGGCACGATGATCGCCATGTTCTCTGGTGGATTTTTGGCGGACAAATTCCAGGCGAAACACCTTATCCTGACGGGGCTGATCTGCGTCGGCGTTAGCAATTACATGATGACGGGATGGTCGGCAGAGGTCAGCCTTGATGAGATCATCTGGGTGACGATTTTCAACGGTTTTGGCATGGGCGTGATGTGGGTGACGCTCTCAACGGTGACGTTCTCAACCTTAGCACCGGAACTTCGGGTCGAGGGGGCATCGCTATTTGCGCTTGTCCGGGCGATTGGGGCCAGCGTTGGCACGTCGCTGGTAGTGATGATCTTGGTACGCTCGACACAGATCAATTATTCAGAACTGCGCGACCACATTCACTACGGCAATGAGGCGCTGCAAGCGCTTGGGTCATCCTTGCCGTGGAGCTTGGATACCGCAGCAGGCATTGCAGCGTTATCAGCATTGGTCAGCAAACAGGCGATGATGATGGGCTTCCTCAACGACTTCGTTTTCCTCGTCGCCGTCGCCGTCGTCGCGGCCCCGCTGGTGTTCTTCCTAAAGAAACCCAAGCCATTGGTTTGAGGGGCATCGTCTAAGGTGCAGCTGACCGCGCTGCCGCCTCCAGGTGCTGAATCAACAGCTTCCTCTCGCTTTGGCGGGCGCTACTGTAAAAGTGGCAACAAGGACAGGTTGTTAGCCTGCGCGCCAGGTCGTTCCGCCAGCACCGTCTTCAAGGGTGACGCCGAGCGCTGTGATTGCGTCGCGGATGCGGTCTGCCTCTGCAACTGTCTCTTATACACATCTCCGAGCCCACGAGACCTCTCTA
>CAJXVF010000605.1 GCA_913060845.1 uncultured Alphaproteobacteria bacterium
ACGAGATGTAGAGAGGTCTCGTGGGCTCGGAGATGTGTATAAGAGACAGCCCTCGGCGTGGTCAGATGACATACCGGCTTCCGTTTGCATTGTGGCTTCTAGCGCCATTTGCGTCGGGTAATCGTTCTCCAGGCTTTGCCAGTACATGCGCCGGATCATGCCAAGCGACCGAGGGCCATGACCAAGCCGTTCGGCGAGCTTCATGGTCTCGGGCATCAGGTCTCCGTCTTCAACCACACGGTTGACGAGACCCCATTCGCGGGCGGTTTCTGCTGGCAGCTTGTCCGCGAGCAATGAGAGTTCCAGCGCGCGTTTCGCCCCAATCAATCGTGGTAGAATGTAGGTGGAGCCGCCGTCTGGCACGAGGCCGATGCGGGCAAAGGCCTGTAGGAAATAGGCAGACTTTGCCATCACAACGAGATCGCAGGAGAGCGCAAAGCTCATGCCGACGCCAGCAGCAACGCCATTTACGGCAGCAATCAGCGGTGTATCTAGCTCACGCAGACGGAGGAACATCGGATTGTACCAAGCCTCCAAGCTGCTGAGGACTTCACCACGGGATTCTGCTGCCCGATCGCGAGGTGGTGCGTCTGGATCATTGAGGTTGGCACCAGATGAAAATGCCCGCCCGGCACCGGTAATGACCACGCAACGAAGATCGCTGCCAGCATTCTCCACCTGATCAATCGCAGCCGTGAAGTCGCTCCGCATTTTGACGCCCCAGGCGTTTAGTGAGCCTGGGTCATTTAGGGTCAAAAGGCCGATGCCGTCATTGACCTCAAGTGTGATTTTGCCGTGTTCCATGTGTCTCTCCATAGTCTTTCAAGTGCGTAATATGTCTGCGGGCGTTTAAAGCGGTAGCGTAATTGACTGGCCTTGGCGGAGTGAGCGGGTGACGGCTTCAGTCCATTCCATGTAGCGAACGCCGGTTACAAGGTCCGTATGTGTGACAGGCTCTTTCCCGCGAATGGCGTTGATGAACTCTTCCTCGACGCGCCATCCGCCGCGCTTGGCAGCATCAATTTCAACTGGGGCCAGCTCTGCGGCTCCGCGTTTCCCGGCTGAAAGACCAAGCGCACCACCAACGGGGTGGCGGAGGCGCAACGTCCCCTCCGTACCGAAGATATGCACGTCCGCCATATCGGGGGCGTGGCCAAGTACGCTGGAAACGTTCAAGCGCATCTGGCCGCCTTGTTCCATCTGGCCGATTACGTCGATGTGGTCAGGAATTTCCATTGCGCGGCGGGCGCCGGTTTCATCAACCCTGTGGCTGACGACACTTTGGCCGACAGCCATCACAGACCGCGCTGGCCCCACCCACCGCATCATCGCCTCATACCAAATACCCATATTCATGACATTCATGCCTGAGAGCGCACGGTCTTGGCGCCAATGGATAGGGGTGGAGCCATCTGGATAGGCCCGGTTAGCAGCGATACGGGCGTCGATCGCGATTAACTCGCCGATATAGCCATCCGCGATCATGGCCTGGATTGTTTGGTCAAATGCCAATGTATGGGGTGCTGGAACGATCTGCGCGACAAGTGCGGGTTGGTTTCTGGAGGCATCTAGCATGGCCTTAGCATCGCCCAGGTCCAGCGCCATACGCGCTTCGCAAAGAACGTGCTTACCTGCGGCGAGGGAGGCGACAGTCAGCGTTTTGTGCATGTTGGGCCATGTGCCGATGCACACAGCGTCAATATCACTGGCGGCCAAAAGGGAGGGCCAGTCGTCATAGACGGTTGGGATATTGAATTCGTCAGCAACGCGCTGGCCCGATGCTCGGCTGCGGTTTGCGACTGCCACAATCTCTACGCCGTCCTGTGCCTTCAGGCCTGGAATGTGACGAGATGTTGTATTGCCGCCGGCACCAATTAGGCCGACGCGGATGGTCTCTGCGGACATGGAATTATTCCTTCTGAAGCATGTTTCAGGGCCATGCTAACAGCCGCCAAAGGGTATGGGATAGATGCTGGCATTCGCAGCTTCAGTAGTTACCATGGCCACATAGATAGCAATCGCTCGGAGCGTGTTCATGGCAGATCGCACATTGTTGGTCGTAGGTGCTACGGGCCTGCTTGGCCGCGCCGCACTGGCGCATTTCAAAGGCTTGGCCGGTTGGGATGTGATCGGCATGTCCCGGCGCGCACCAGATGTTTCAGGTGTCCAGCACTTAAAGGCTGATCTAATGGACCCGGCTTCTCTTGCCGCGCATAAGACCGCCCTCGCGCCCGTGACGGATGTGCTTTACGCCGCACTTTTTGAAACTGTCTCTTATACACATCTCCGAGCCCACGAGACCTCTCTACATCTCG
>CAJXVF010000606.1 GCA_913060845.1 uncultured Alphaproteobacteria bacterium
CTCTCTATTCGTCGGCAGCGTCAGATGTGTATAAGAGACAGGCAGGATCACGGACAATGGCTAACAATAACTCGGGCATCTCGGCAGCGCCTCCTGGTTCGTCGTCCCGGCCTCTCGATGTGGCCGGTGATTGATGAACTAGAAAGAGCAAGTGCGGTGCCAGTTGGCCCCTAACTCAAGAAAGCTTGGATTTTATAGACTTTTTCGCGAAATGCCGTGGTAGCCCAAACGGCGACAATCAAGATGCGTTGCAATTTGCAAAGCATTTTGCAATTACATCAAGATCGCGCCTAAACTTATTGTAATATATTACGGTTTTTTAATGAAAATTCGCAATTAGGCTTAATCTTGAAGCGCCTTCATCACAGCATCTACATGCCCTGGCACTTTAACCTTGCGCCACGCCGCCTGAACTTTACCGTCCGCGCCGATCAAAAAGGTAGAACGCTCAACGCCCATATACTTGCGGCCGTACATACTCTTCTCAACCCAAACACCATATTCCGAGACGACAGTTTTCGCTTCGTCCGAAAGCAGTGGGAAAGGCAGATCATATTTCGCCTTGAACTTATCGTGCTTCTTAACGGGATCAGGCGATACGCCAATCACCTCAACCCCAAGCTTCTGGAAAGCGCTATAAGCCTCACGGAAGTCGCAAGCTTCTTTGGTGCACCCGGTCGTATCATCCTTTGGATAAAAATACAGAACAACCGGATTGCCTTGCAGCGCTGACAATGTGATGTCGCCCTCACCATCCCGCGGCAATGTGAATTCTGGTGCTGCTTCGCCAACTTCAATCATGATCTGTCCCTTATCGCGGTTTATACATTCGCACCGCTGTAGATTTCTAAATAGGCAGCCGAAACGGCGGCTGCAAGTGTGTCCCTTGCAAACTCCATTGCCGACACATCGTCATAGCCAAGCACTGCCGCCATTTCCGCCTTTAGTCTGTCATCTGCAGGGTCAGCTTCCTCCGAACCAATCGGCCCAAGCAACCGCATGACCCACTGACAGGAAAGCCAGAACGAAGCTGCGTCTGAAAGGACCGCCGCCCGATCATCATCCATCCCGCCAAGTGCATTCAATGCGGCGTACATCTCCGCCGGTGCCCGTGCCGCTTGAATGCTTGGGTCGCCGCCATACAACAAGGCCAGCCCCTGCCCGATGAATTCAGCGTCGACCATGCCCCCCTGGCGAAGCTTTACATCCCAGGGACCGCCAGCCCCCTTCGCCGACTCGATTCGTGAGCGCATGCTGGCAACTTCAGATAGATGCGCCGCCCGCTCCCTAGGCTTAGCCATCACCTCAGCACGCACAGTAACAAACCGCTCAGCCAAGGCAGGATCACCAGCTGTGAAGCGCGCGCGGGTCAGCGCCATCAACTCCCAAGTCCAGGCGTCTTCGGTCAGATAACGGGCTAAGGCGTCAATATGTGTCGCGATCGGGCCGTCGTCGCCAGTTGGCCTCAACCGCATATCGACCTCAAACAAGCGCCCTTCGCCGGTCTGTGCTGTTAGCGCAGTTATCAAGCGCTGCGTGAGCCGCATGTAATAGACGGCGGGTGCTAACGACCTCGCCCCATCCGACTCGGCCCCCTCTGGCGCTTCATAGATGGCGACCAAATCCAGGTCGGAGCCGATTGTCAGTTCCCGGCTGCCCCATTTGCCATAAGCCAGCACGCCATAGGCACCACCTTCAATCACACCGTGGACGGCCTCAAATTCTGCCTGAACCCCCAAAAGCATTCGTTCCGCAACCACATCAGCCGCATCTGAGAGAATGCCAGTTGCGGTGACGGGCGCTAAACGCGTTTCCAACGTCTGCACGCTAAGCCGCAAGCGGATTTCACTCAGCCAGCGGCGCGCACCATCAAGCACATCCTGGAAATCAATTGCGTCGCCAAGGTCGAACGATAGATCTTCGCGCAGACTTTCCTTATCGCCGGGCGGTGCCATGAATTCATCTGTCAGCACGGCATCAAGCACATGCGGATGCTCGCTGATATGTGTCGCCAGATAAGGCGAGCGGCAAAGCACGCGGGCCAGGAAATCCAAAAGACCGCGATTCGCTTCGAACAATGAGAAAATCTGAACGCCCGACGGCAAGCCAGCTAGAAATTCCGCGAATGCGTTGAATGCGACATCTGCATCAGGTGCAGCACCAAATCGTGCGAGCAGATCGGGCGTGAGTTCTGTTAGAATTTCACGCGCGCGCCCGGTTCGCATTGCCCGAATACGGCCATGGTGCCAGCCCCTGTCTCTTATACACATCTCCGAGCCCACGAGACCTCTCTACATCTCGT
>CAJXVF010000607.1 GCA_913060845.1 uncultured Alphaproteobacteria bacterium
CCACTGCCTTGTTGTTGAACTCGCCCCGAAACGCACGTTGGCTACTTTCCAAAATTACCGTTGCGCCCGCGATTTCAGCGCCTGAAATCATCGTTGGGCCGACTATCGCCCGTATCATCAACATCAATCGTAAAGTCAATTGACTGAACGCTGACAAGGCGCGCAACACGTAGCGTCACGGCCTTATCGCCGTCTTTTACCAGCGGGAGATCAAGCACCAGGTCGCGCCCGGCGGTAAGCTCAAATGGCTGAAAAACGTGGACGCCCGCACCTTGATCCGTCACATCGAATAACAAGCCCGCGGGCGCAGTCGCTAAGTCAATGGTGATGCTCGCGGCATGAAGTGCACATGCGCCATCAATTGATATCGAGAACCGGTCTTTCGGTGCGCCTTCGATAAACCGCACTGCTAAATCTGCCGCCAGCGCCCCGCCAGAACAAAGGGCTGCTGCTAAAAATACAATTAGTTTCACTACTACCTCCAAGCTTTCTCGATCAGATAGGCATATCGTTCTGGAGCAACGTCAAACGGCGCGCTGCCATCGATAGCGCCTCAACAGTGACAGGAAATAAATCATGATGTTGACACTCCCGATCAGAAGACGGTTCTTACCTTAAAATATCCGCAAAAAGTCACAAGATATTGCGGCAAGTAGGCCAAGAGCTTGCCAGCCTCTAAAGCCCAAAATCACATGCCTTGAAGCATGTCCTGTGCGATCGCAACGCCGCTCGTCCAAGCAGCCTCGACGCGCGCTTCCAAACACCAATCGCCGCCTAAGTATAGCGTCCCGGTCTCGTCACGAAGAAAAGGTCGACCTAAGGGCTCGGCTACATTGGCGTAGCGCCACCGGTGTGCAACGGCATAGCGGACCGTTGTCGGGTCGGTTCCCAGTCGGTCACAAAGCAACCGCAACATTTGCTGGGCAATCACCGCTGGCGCTGCCTCCAGGTGCGCGGCGCTCCATTTCGGCCCCGCCTGGGCCACCCAGCATGGTGGCGCTGGCCGCGCTGGCTTAGCGCTATTCAGCGCAATCCATGACAAGGGATCTTCTGGATCGCGCCGAGTAACAAAGGGTTCCGGCTGACCAGACCCAAAAGCAGCCATCAACGTCAGACAAGGATTGATTTCAACTGCCTCTAAATCGGCCGCCAAAGCATGCGTTGGACCGAGAAGCACTGCAGCTTGCTGCGCAGGAGCGGTTATCACAACGCGTTGAAAATTCAATTTTTCTGCACCCGTAGTAACGATCCAGCCTGCGGTGCTTCCTGAGATGTTGCTGATCTTAACGTTCGCTCGGACGTCGAGCCCTTCGGCAAGGTGCTTCGCCAAAGCGGTCATTCCCGGCGTACCTACAAATCGTTTGGAGCAAGCGCTGTCTTCCCAGACGTCGGCAACGCCCGCCTGCCGCATGTCAGCGAGAAGCTCACGAAATCCATCCTTTCGTGCTGTGACGTATTGAGCCCCATGATCGAATTGAAGGCCTTCAAACGTCCTCCTCGTCGCAAGCCTTCCACCGACGCCGCGCCCTTTGTCGAAAATCACCGGTGATAATCCCGCAGCGGCAAGCCGACGGGCGCACGAAAGGCCTGCCATGCCTGCGCCAATTACAGCGATTGATCGCTCGCCTATCATGCAATCTCCGTAGACTTCGAAAGCAACAAACTTGTCCGCTTCGCTTTGACGAACTCTGATATCATGTACGTCCAAAAACTAATCATATCAGCTCCAACGCACTTCGGCTTTGTCTAGGGATGCTATCAGAAGCACAATGATCATTATACGGCGACAGCGACGAGCGAGGAAATCACCGCACCGATGGAAAGTGGCCAGCGCAATACTGGATACCACGCCGGCGCCCAGCCATGCCGGGCCGACCAAATGTCAAAGATCAACATAGCCACGAACGCGCAAGACAACACGTACAGGCTAATCTCCGTCGGCCCGAGCAGTGAAAGCCAGGCGACGATTGATGGAGTGACGCTGGCCATTAGTCTGAAGGTGGTTTCTGGTAAACAGCTTTTGGAGCCCGCGATACAAAATCCCCAATGGGCCCCTCCCAGGAACGAGAGTATAATTGCCCCATACGCTGCCAGCGCGCCGAGGGCATTTTCTATCGCATGAACTGGGCCAAACACAGAAATTGCCCCGAGGGCGAGGAACGGAAACAAACCGAACGCGCCGAGCAGCACCGCTGGTCTAGGCGGCTGGCCTTGCCACATCTGAGCCATAACGTCTCTCCGATATCTGGTCTTGTCACACTTTTGTTCCGGTCTCTCAGCTCATTTAGGCGGTCTTTCGTT
>CAJXVF010000608.1 GCA_913060845.1 uncultured Alphaproteobacteria bacterium
CACCTCTCTATTCGTCGGCAGCGTCAGATGTGTATAAGAGACAGACACAATTGATGAAGGCCCGTTCGAAGCCTACCAGACGACTTGTGGCGTGACGTTCAGCTTCGGCGGTCTGAAAATCAATCACGAAAACGGCAAGGTTCTGGACCCGGCAGATCAAGCCATTCCTGGCTTGTATGCAGCCGGTGAACTGGTCGGCGGGTTGTTCTACAATAACTATCCAGGCGGTACTGGCCTCATGGCTGGCTCTGTCTTCGGCAAGATTGCAGGCACCGCTGCCGGTAAGGATGCCGTCGGCAACGCCTAACCCACTATCGGCAAGCCCTGTCGCGACCAATCAACGGAGATCCGAGAATGAAGCATGATATCGCCGTTCTCGGCTCCGGGTCTTGGGGGGCTGCCCTTGCTATCGCCCAAGCGTCTGCAGGTCGATCTGTGCTGCTTTGGGCGCGTAGGCCTGAACGGGCTGCCGAAATTGCCCAATCCCGGCATGTAGCCCCCTATCTGCCGCAAGATATCCGCCTACCGGATAACATCACCCTCACTAGCGATTTGGCTGATTGCCGTGGCGTGACGACAACGCTCGCCGTAACCCCAGCCCAAGCGCTCAGAGAAACGCTGACAGCGCTTGGGAGTGCAACCCGCATCGTTCTCTGCTGCAAGGGCGTTGAACGCGGCACTGGGGCGCTCATGCCTGAAGTCGCACACGCCGCCCTGCCCGACGCCCAAGTATTCATGTTGAGCGGCCCAAACTTCGCCGGCGAAGTCGCACGCGGCTTACCTGCTGCTGCAACGGTGGCTGGGCCTGACCTCGAAGCAGCCGCCGCCCTCTCCAATGATCTCGCCACCCCTGCCCTTCGTCTGTATCCAAGCGGCGATATGACGGGCGCAGCACTGGGCGGTGCATTAAAAAACGTCATGGCAATCGCCGCTGGTGCCGTTGAAGGCGCTGGCCTTGGTGAGAATGCCCGCGCTGCCGTCGCGACACGGGGCTTGGCTGAAATCGCCCGCATCGCTGTCGCCATGGGGGCTGAGCGCGATACGCTGATGGGACTTGCTGGCATTGGCGACCTGATGCTCACATGCTCCGGCCTACAATCCCGCAATTACAGCCTCGGCGTTGCCCTCGGAAAAGGCCGCGCATTGGCCGATATCCTTGGCGAACGCCAAACGGTGGCAGAAGGTGTGGCGACAGCTTCCGCCGCCCGCGCCCTCGCCGAACGCCTTGGTGTTGAAGCGCCGGTCACGGCAGCCGTCGATGATGTCACCGCAGGCCGCATCGATATCAAGTCCGCCGTTGAGGGTCTAATGAGCCGCCCGCCAGTGCAGGACGAACGGGCTTAGCGGATCAACGCCGTAACGATGATCGGTTGCCAGGACAGGATGATCAAGGCGATCAGCGTGGCGACTAAGAACGGGCTGAGCGCGCGGAATATCTCACCCGGTTTCACGTTGGATGCAGCAGCGGCGATGTAAAGGCCTGCGCCAACCGGTGGCGTCAACAAGCCAAGCACAAGATTAATGCTGATCACGACGCCGAAGTGAAACGGGTCTATGCCATAGCTGGTCTGCGCAATTGGCAGCAGAATTGGCACCACGATAATCATAGCGGCGATCCCATCCAGCATGGCGCCAACGCCAAGCAATAGGATGTTGACCAGCAGCAGGAAAAAAAATGGGTTTTGGGTGAGGCCATTCAGCCATGCAGCAACGTTCTGCGGGATCTGTTCATGCAAGATGATCCAGCCAAATACATTGGCCGCAGCAATCAGAAACAGCACGACGGACGACGTAACCGCCGTTTCCCGGAACAGTCTTGGCAAGGCAGAAAGCTTGAGGTCGCGATAGACGAAAAGCCCAAGTGCAGCAGCGGACAGCGCTGCCAACGCGGCCGATTCCGTCGGTGTTGCGATGCCCCCCAAAATGCCGCCAATGATAATTGCAGGCACCAAGGCCGAGGGTGCGGCCTGCAGCAAGGCCTGCCGCGCCGCCTTGCCTTTGATCGCCTCACCTTCGGGAAAGCCCGTTCGCCAGCCAACGAATGCAATGGCGCACATGAATCCAAATGCCAGCAACAGGCCTGGCAAAATGCCAGCCATGAACATGTCGCCAATGGGGATCTGCGCCAGCACGCCATAGATCACGAACAGCATAGAGGGCGGGATGATTGGCGAGAGTAGTCCGCCAGCTGCAGTCGTGGCAGCCGCGAATGCTGGACTGTAGCCTTGGCGCGTCATCTCCGGCGTCATAACGCGGCTCATGACTGCGATTTGTGCGGCGGCCGAACCAACGATGGACGAC
>CAJXVF010000609.1 GCA_913060845.1 uncultured Alphaproteobacteria bacterium
GAGGTCTCGTGGGCTCGGAGATGTGTATAAGAGACAGGCTCTATACCGACCAGGCCGATTGCCCGCTGAACCGCCTAAACGTGTTCGATCATGTGGAGATCATCGAGACCTGCACGGATTATGAGGATGTATCCGCCGGCGCCAAAATTGACCGCCTGCGCGTCCTCACCAACGCGCCGTTTGAACGTTGCTTACAGATCGACACCGACACGCGCATCAAGTCAGACGCGATCCAGCGGATTTTCGGCTTCCTGGACCACGTCGACATCGCCATGGTCGAGTGTCACCCGGACAGCAGCATTTTTCGTGGCATCTATGGCCAGCCGATGTTCAATGGCGGGCTGGTGCTGTTCAAGCGCGGGGCCAAAACGCAGCAGTTATTTGAAGCGTGGCGAGACCTGTCCGACAAGCATTTCCGCATCGCCGATACGCCTGATCTAGCGGCAGCAGCCACCGAATGCCCCTATATCGCCCATGTCTCCGCACCTGATGAAAGCCGCACGCTGCTCCGCCGGGATCAGCTAGTGTTAGCGCAGCTCTTCAGCCCCGTGAACAACCGTTTTGATGTGACCTATGCGCAATTGTCCGAAGGTTGGAATTTCCGGGGTATGGGTGAACATCGGCGGTTGATGGAGCCGGTGATTATTGACCACCGCAACGCCTACAAGTTCACCACTCTGCAGGACCTGCTGGCGGAGGCGTTCCAACGCTTTGCTGCGGGCGACAGACCATCCGCCGGGTTGATCTACAATCACGCCGCCACCCATCACGCGCCAGAGATCGGCAATATTCCAGCGGCGGAATTGGCGAACGCCTTCGCTGGCGTCGAGGACCCCATCGCCACCAGTATCGCGGCGGACGCCAAGGCAGCACTTGCCGCTGCGGATGAAACGCCGCAATGGCTCGACAACGCACTTCGGATCGCGGCCCTCCGCCTCCGCGCCGGGCAAACCCAGATGGCCGCCAAAATTGGCGAAGCCATTAAGGGCAAGGCCGTCAGCGGCTAACACGCAACCATTAACGCAGCGGAGCCAACCCATGCGCTTTCAGAACAGCACTCTCATCGTCACCGGCGGTGCGTCTGGCATTGGCCGGGCGACCATTGAACGCGCATTGGCGGAGGGTGCCGCTGTGCTCGCCGTGGATCGGGATGCCGATGCACTCGCCGCCCTCAAGGACACATTCAAGGATGCAGCACTGGAGGTGTTGAGCGGCGACGTTGCCGACGCAAACCTGGCAGCCAAAGGTGTGGAGATCGCGCAAGGCATGGGATCGGCGCTGAAAGGTGTCGTCACAGCAGCGGGGATTTCTAAAAGCGGGCAGACCATCCAGGGCGTATCAGCAGAAGATTGGGACGAGGTATTCCGCGTGAACGTGCGCGGCTCCTGGACCTGGCTGAAGGCTGCATTGCCAGCGTTTGAGGCAGGCAATGGCGGGTCCGTCGTGTTCCTGGCGAGCCAGCTCGCGTTCGGTGGCGGTGTCACGAACGCCTCCTATATCGCGAGCAAGGGTGCGATCGTCTCCCTGGCGAAAGCTGCGGCCTTAGAACTCGCCCCCGTCAATGTCCGCGTGAACGCCGTCGCCCCCGGCGCCATCGACACCCCCATGCTCCGCCGCAGCATGAGCCTAGCCCCAGACGAACAAGCCGCCCGCGCCCGCTCCAAAGGCCGCCACGCCCTAGGCCGCTTCGGCGAAGCCCCAGAAATCGCCAGCCCCATCCTGTACCTACTCTCAGACGAAGCCAGCTTCATCACGGGACATACACTGCTAGCGGACGGTGGGTGGACGGCGGCTTAGCGTGCGCTAAAAGGCGCTTAGCTATTATTTTGATGATTTTGCTGTCATCGGTCTTCCGAAAGACCATCGCTGCCAAAGTCTTCCAAATGCTAAGCTCCACTTCAAGTTATCCCGATGACATTGGCCATCTTTAGTTTAAAATATGCCTACACAGCTGCTCTGATCGCATTCTCATTTAACTAAGATGTGCCCAGTGTTTCATTCTCAGCCGGAGGCCAAGCCGACTAATGGTTAGTTTACTTTTTTCATATTCCCACAAAGATGAGGAAATGCGCGATAGACTGGAGACTCAACTAACTACCTTGATGAGACAGGGCGTCATTCAAACATGGCATGATCGTCGAATCGGTGCCGGCGAAGATTTCGCGAACGCAATTGATATGCATGTAGAGAGCGCCAACATAACTTCTAGGGGCTGGCCTAGCTAAGGGTTTCTGTTCAGATGTTTGCCCACTTGCGTAATACTTTCAAGAGGTTTTCGGTGGGCCTGTGATTGAAG
>CAJXVF010000610.1 GCA_913060845.1 uncultured Alphaproteobacteria bacterium
CATCAGACAGATACCAAATCTGCCCGCGGTGTTGCACTTCGCTCCGGAATTCACCGCCTATTAGACTGCGGGATGCGATATAGCCCGGCTGGTGCGGAATACAGTCTGGCCTGGAACGGTTGGAGAAATACTGCCATTAATACGGCAGCGCCGGGGCCATTAGGGACGCATTGAATGGATCAAAATCAAATCAACCGGTTGCTCGCGTTATTTAATCGGGGGGATATGTCTGCGGTATTGAAGCTTGGCAAGGCCTTGTTGCGTCAAGAGCCAAATGTAGCCGTGTTGCACAACATTCTGGGTGCTGCAGAAGCGGCAACTGGCCAAGGTACAGCCGCCATTGCCCATTTCCGCAAAGTAGTTGAATTGACGCCTGGGGATGCTGCTGCTCACAGTAATCTGGGAATTGCCTTGCAAGACCTCGCGGATGCAGAAGGTGCGGTTCGTTGTTTTGAGCAGGCAATTCAACTCAATCCCACTGACGCTGAAAGCAGGCTTCGGCTTGGGGAGGCATTGCGCACGCTTGGCCGGAGCGCTGCGGCGATGGAAGCGTTTGCGCAAGTGGCAACTATGCACCCTAATCACCCGGCTGCGCATGCCAGCATGGGGATCATCTTGAAGGACCTTGGCCGGATGCGGGAAGCAATCAATTGCTTCAGTCGGGTTGTTGAACTTACGCCTGACGACCCGGCTGGGCTCTTAAATCTCGGCGGTGCGCTCGGGGACTACGGACGGACGCAGAATGCGATCGACGCCTACATGCGGGCGATCAAGTTGGTGCCTGATAATCCAGCAGCTTATTACAATTTGGGCGTTGTCCAGAAGCGGGCTGGCATGCTTGAAGCGGCAGCCAGCAGCTATCGCAATGCTTTAGCACGCGCCCCGGAGAATGCCGAATATCACAATATCCTTGGGTTGACGTTGCGTGACCTCGGACGCCGTCAAGACGCTTTGACGTGCTTTGCAGCGGCCATCAAGGCTAATTCAGAGTCTGCCGAAGCGTATAACAATCTTGGTTTTGTATTGAGTGAGATGGGCAAATTCGACGAAGCGATTGTCGAGCTCCAGCGCGCATTATCGCTTCGACCAGGGTATCCCAGTGCAAACACAAACTTAGTAAATGCGCGCAATCGCCTAGTCCCGCGCTGGCATGTGGGTATGATGAATGACGCCCCGCGGAATGAGGCCTTTTTTAGAGGGATTAGAGAAGCGGTTGGCGAAGGCGATCTCGTCCTTGAAATCGGCACGGGCTCGGGACTGCTGGCGATGAAGGCAGCGGACAGTGGGGCTGGACAGGTAATCACTTGTGAGATGGAGCCAGCCATTGCAACAGTCGCCCAAAAGATCGTCGCTAAGAATGGGTTTGGTCAGACAGTGACAGTCCTGAACAAAAAGTCGACGGACCTACATATCCCCGATGACATGCCGGATAGAGCAGATGTCGTCATTGCAGAGGTGCTATCGTCGGAGTTTGTGGGAGAGGGGGTCGTGGCGTCGCTCCGTGATGCACGCAGCCGCTTGCTCGCAGATGGTGGGAAGATGGTGCCGGCTGGGGGCTCAATCATGGTCGCGTTGCTGGCCGACATGCCAGGGCCGAGTGACCAATCGTTCGTTGGCGAGGTCGGCGGCTATGACCTGTCCGGCTTTAATATGGTTACGGCAACCAAAATCGACATGATGCTAAAGCCCGATGACGTGCGTTATTTGAGTGATCCGATTGCCGCCTTTTCTTTCGATTTCTACGATGCATCCGCATTTACAGGCCGGACTGAGCACTTCGAGATTACGGTCAAAGAAGACGGTGATTGTATTGGGGTTTTGCAATGGAACCTGGTCGATCTTGGTGCCGGTGTGATGTACGAAAACGATCCTCGCTCAATCGCCTCTCATTGGAGTACACCGCTCTATCGGCTTGGAGCGCCGCGATCTCTGAAGGCTGGGCAAAAGGTGACAATCGAAGCTTCGCTGGCAGAAGATCGCGTTTGGTTCCGATTGATGGACTGATCTCTTTAGCTAATGTGGAGGAGATTGACGTCCCCATGTCGAACCACAAGTCCGTTGCTGCCAATGAAGTCTGCCTGCGTCATTGCCATCAGTAGATCTTTGTCATCAGGCACATTCGCGAGGAAGCGTGGCGCTGATGGATCGGTGATATCGCCCATCCGGCCAATGATAATGCCACGATTAGGGGTGCCATCCCGCCCGAAAGTTACAGTGTAAGTTTCAATCATGGTGGATTCCGACGCGAAGTGCAACGCGATCAAGCAAACCTGATTTGAACGTCAC
>CAJXVF010000611.1 GCA_913060845.1 uncultured Alphaproteobacteria bacterium
TCTCTATTCGTCGGCAGCGTCAGATGTGTATAAGAGACAGTCACGGAACAGCGCCTTGCCTTGGCCAACGGGCATCACGACTTCACCCATGGCGACGGCCAGCTGCACCATTGCTTTGGCAGGTGCGCGGCGCTCCGCCTGATAGCTTTCCAGGATGGCAGGATCAGCACCACCAGCGACCAGCACGGCCTTCCAGGCGAGATTATGAGCGTCGCGGATGCCGGAGTTCATGCCTTGGCCAGCGAACGGCGGTGTCAGATGGGCAGCATCGCCTGCCAGCCACACACGGCCTTCACCCCAGCGCTCTGCAATCCGCGCCTCAAACCGATAGACCACGGCGCGCATGATATCCTCTGGCGCGAGGGGGCGGATGGGTGCAAGCAGGCGTTGCAGGGTATCGAACTTCAGCATTTCGTCTGCTGTTTCGCCGGGCAGCAGCATGAACTCATAGCGCCTGCCGCCAAATGTCGTTGGGATTGAAACCCAGGGCCGGGCGGGGTCACAGAAAAACTTGGAGACAGGCTCCTGGTCCGCATCCCGATGCAAGTCCATCACGATCCAGTCCTGGGGATAGGCCTCCCCCGGCATGTCGATGCCAAGCGCATCCCGTGTCTGGCTGCGCGCCCCCTCCGCCGCGATCATGACAGCAACCTGGACAGGCACGCCCGCAACCATCGCCGTTACGCCGCCCGGTGACTGGTGGAAGCCTGTCATTTCCGCGCCATAAACTAGCGTCGCATGGCTAAACCGTTCCAGCCCTGCGCGCAGAACACGCTCAAGCTCCGGTTGGTGGAAATTGTTGCGGCGAGGCCAACCGTACTCGACCGGGCCTGGGCCAACTTCGCCGACAATGCCGCCATTCTCATCCACATAGCGGGAACCCGCGCCCGCGCGGAGGATTGCCCGCAATGGTTCCGCAAGGCCGGCAGCGGCAATGGTGCGGCAACCTTCATCATCAATCGATATTGCGCGCGGCAGGTTTAGAGGCGCTGGGTTCCTGTCCACAATCAGGACAGACTTTCCCGCATAGGCGATGTGATTGGCAGCAACGAGGCCCGTTGGACCCGCCCCCACGATCAGCACATCAACGGATTTGGGAATGTCTTGGCGCATCCATTCCGTATAGCGCGCGGGCAGGCTCGCTTGAAGAGCGCCTTAGTCCCTAAAAGACGAAGTCACTGGCCGTTACATCGCTCACATTGACACCGACCAAAACGATGAATTGATCGGCATCGACGTCAATTCGGGTATCTGCGCCAAGATTGAACGTGCGGATCGTAAGATCTGTAGTGCTTGCTACGGTGCCATGGCCAACGAAGTTTAGCCTATCCACGCCGTCTTCAAAGTCGAAGATGCGGTTGTAGCCGAACCCGTCTGTCATCACGAATACATCTGCGGCAGTGCCGCCGAAGATGCGGTCGAACCCTGCCCCGCCATCAATCACATCATCGTCTGCGCCGCCAATGATGTGATCATTGCCTTCGCCGCCGCTAATTGTGTCATTGCCAGCACCGCCGCGCAGACGATCACCATCATCGCCGCCAAGCAATGTATCGTCGCCGTCCTGGCCGTAGACGCGATCAACGCCAGCGCCGCCTTCAACGTGATCCTGCCCGTCGCCGCCAAGGGCGATATCATCGCCATCGCCACCGCGCAGTACGTCCTCGCCAGCTTCGCCAAGTAGCGTGTCCTGGCCCGTACTGCCATTCAGAATATCGTCGCCCGCACCGCCGCGCAGCACATCATCACCGGTGTTGCCGAAAAGTTGGTTGTCACCGGCTAGGCCCACCAATTGATCATCGCCGGAACGGCCAAGCAGGCGATTGGCACCTTCATCACCCACTAGAATATCGTCAAAATTGCTGCCGGTAACGTTTTCAATGGCTGTAAGCGAAGCCTTATCACCATCGGAATTGCGTACGGCGTCTAGGTCCAGCCGTGCTACAATCCCAGTCGTCGCGTCCGATAGGTCCAGCGTATCCGTACCAGCCCCGCCGTCATAACTATCGGTGCCGGCAAGGCCAAAGATCGTATCATCGCCGCCAAGTGCATGAATAATGTCATCGCCACCCGCACTGGCCAGCTTGTCACCATTGACGCTGCCATTAAGCGTCCCGCCGGTCTCACTGACAGTGATAACGGATTCACTTGGCCTGTCGATCGCGAAAAGGGTGCCGAGACCGTTGATTTCAATGTCAAAATCATCACCATTGGCCAGATCTCTAGAGCGCCGTCCATTTAATCTGCAACATATCCAGCAGCCTTAAAGAAGTTGTG
>CAJXVF010000612.1 GCA_913060845.1 uncultured Alphaproteobacteria bacterium
CCTCTCTATTCGTCGGCAGCGTCAGATGTGTATAAGAGACAGCGATATGGGTTTCTGGGTTGTCGATCGGCTGATGCCCCATAATGCGCATCATCGGATCAATCAGCACAGATACCGGGCGGAAATCGACGGAGCCATCGGCAGCAGGCTCACCTTCAATTGCACCATATAATTTGCTGATCTCCTGGTTGAAGTCCCAAAAGAATCGGTAGCCAACGGTCTTTGGCAAAACGCGGTCTAGCTCTTTATCATCGGGGTCAATCGATACGCCGAAGAAGCAGGCCTGCAAATCATCGAAAATATCTTCGGCTGCAGCAGCATCAGCCAGAACTTTCTGCATGCCTGGGTCACTGGCAGAGCCATAGAACGTCAACAACACATAACGGCCACCGACCGTATTGAAGTTGAAGCGCGGGTTATTCGATGCCTCCGCAATGAAGAGCGGGGTGGGTTCGTGTGAGGCGGGCAGCGGCATTAGAGTGCTCCTGGCGGTCATTCAGCGGTCAGCGTGATCGATATTTAAACCATTCCAAGCTAAAGAAAGCCGAACGCAGCGATATGTCCAGACTATTTGTTTTCAGAATGGGAAGTTGCGAGAGGCCTTTGTGAGCAAGCAAACCCCAAACGCTGTGGCCTCGTCGCTGAAAACGATCGTGGTTTGCTTCGATTATGGCCACGTGAATGGTGGTGCGGCCAAGGTCGCGATATCTGGTGCGCTTGGGCTCGCGGCCCGGGGCTATCGCGTAATTTACTTCGCTCCCGTGGGGCCAATGGATGAGCGGCTAGAGGCTGCCGGCATACAAACAATCTGTCTGGATCAGCAGGACTTGGCCAGCGCTTCATCACCGTTACGCGGTGCGTCGCGAGGGATATGGAATGTGGATGCGGCCCGCCGCTTAACCAGTCTGCTTGGCGACCTCGATGCAAAATCCACGGTGCTCTATCAGCATGGTTGGTCGAAAGCGATGTCGCCGTCCTGTCAACGGGCCATCGCGAAATCGGGTATCCCGTCGCTATATTATATGCACGAATATTTTGCGGCTTGCCCGAATGGGGCGTTCTTTGACTATCCCGCGGGCAAAAATTGCGAGCGTGCGCCCATGACGCTTGCCTGCATTACCCGAAGCTGTGACGCGCGCGCACTTCATCACAAGGCCTTTCGGGTCGTCCGCCATGGCGCTCTGAACAGTTTTGGGAAGTTTGATGAAGCGCTCCGGCACATAATCTACATCAGTGAGCTGCAGTTACGGGTCATGCGCCCATGGCTGCCCGATGATGTTGAGCCACAATACGCGCCAAACCCAATTGACGTGGCCGATAATGGCCCTGCACCCATTGCGGATGATGCGCCATTTCTTTTCGTTGGCCGGTTCTCCAGGGAGAAGGGAGCTTCTTTGGCGGCAGAGGCCGCCGCCAGATTGGATGCGCCGATACAATTCGTGGGCGACGGTGAGCTGATGGATGCGCTGAAAGCAGCCGCACCTGCTGCGGAATTCACAGGTTGGGTGGCGCCCGAGTGCGCCACGGAACTGATGCGCCATGCGCGCGCATTGGTGTTTCCGTCACTCTGGTACGAATGTCAGCCCTTAACGGTGCTAGAGGCGCTGGCGAATGGCGTTCCCGTTATCGTGAGTGACAATTGCGCAGGCGCTGAATTCGTTGCTGATGGCGAGACGGGGCTGCATGTACCCAGCCAAAACGTAGATGCGCTAGCGACGGCCATGGCGCGGTTGATGGACAATGACAAAGCGCGGTCGCTTGGGAAATCCGCCTATGATCGCTACTGGCAGGCACCATACACATTGGACCAACATGTTGACGTCGTAGAAAGTGCGCTCAGGAATGCAATCACTTCTTAACCGGCATGAAGTCAATCTGTGACAACGGCTACCACGCAGGGATTATGCCAAACGGAGTATTTGGAAAATTCGTTAAAATGCGTTAGAAAGTCTTTGTTTAGTGAGACTTTATCGCCATTTAACAGGAAAAGCAAGAAGCGCTCTGTTAATCCTGAAGGGCAGGTAGCTCATGGAACGGATTGCTAAGTCTGTGTCGGATTTTGCACAAACCTACGATGCGGCGTCAGCTGCGGTTTCTCGGCGTCCCTACCGGTCGCCAATGGAGTCGCAGCCTGGATTGCGGCGACGTGCGCGTGCTTTATGGAAAAGTCTGGTTGATCCCCTAGCCGCACTAATTCTGCTGGTCGTGTTGGCACCTTTATTTGCCCTGATCACATTGATGGTCTGGCGGCAGAGCGGCGCACCGA
>CAJXVF010000613.1 GCA_913060845.1 uncultured Alphaproteobacteria bacterium
TAGAGAGGTCTCGTGGGCTCGGAGATGTGTATAAGAGACAGATCAAGTTCCGGGGCACTACGGACCGCAACAAGGAATGCACGCCGGGCTACTATAACTTCGAAGGCCAGGAAAATCGGCGGCAAGATGGCAACTACAACGGCGGCATGTACCAATATGCTGAGCATCTCCAAACGGCTAAAGACAAACTGCCAGAGTATTTCAAGTTCGATTGACCGGCTTGATGACAGCCTCGCCATAAGCGGCGAGGCTGTCCTCTAAGCCTTCGCCGAACCCTGATAGCGGCAACACAATGCGGTCAACGCCAGCCTTTGCGCTGGCGGCGATTGCGGCGAGTGGATCTTTGCCAGAACCTGGCAGGGCGTTCGGGCATCCGGTCATAACTTCAATCTCTGCTGGATCCCGGCCGATTGCCTTGGCTTCGTCGCGGAGCGCTTGGATCACGCCGGACGGGTCAAGACCAGCGCCGGTCGCCGGAAAGAAGCCGTTGCCGTAGCGCGCGGCTCGTCGGATTGCTGGTTTCGAATGACCGCCGACGATAATGGGCACCTGGCCATGCTTTGGCTTCGGGTTACAGCTCATGCCCTTGAAGTTCACGAATTCGCCTTCATAGCTGGCGTCATCATTGGCCCAGAGGGCACGCATGGCCGCAAGATATTCATCTGTGCGCCGTTCACGTCGTTCAAACGGCACACCGAGCGCATCGAACTCTTCTCGCAGCCATCCGACGCCGATGCCGAGCTCCAAGCGTCCGCTCGTCAAGTGATCAATCGTCGCCAACTGCTTCGCGAGCACCAATGGATTGCGCTGTGGCAGCACGAGGACCCCTGTAATCAGCCTGAGGGTGGATGTGACCGCGCCCACATATGTCAGCCAGCTGAGCGGGTCCGGCCACGGCATATCGATGCCACCGGGCAAGCGTCCGGTCTCATTATAAGGATAGGGCGTGGAATAATCCGTCGGCACCACCACATGCTCAACGGCGATAACGGACTCAAATCCAGCCGCTTCCGCAGCCAGAACCAGCCGCTTGGCGTCCTCAGGGTCTGGGAACGTGATGTTGCCGAAGTGCAGGGCGAACTTCATGGGGCTTGCTCCTTGCCAATGCAGTTGGGAGGCGATGCGCTTTATGAACTGTTGTCTGAATGCGCCGGGCTTGCAACGGCTTGGCCCAGCCCTGCTTGGTCATGTTCGTTTTCCGCACCAATCTAACCGGAAGTGCAATTCAACGACGGAGACGGCAAATGCAGCAGGATGACATCGATCCACAGGTTTTCGATCTCTATGACGAGTATTGCCATACCGACATGCCGCGCCGGGAGTTCCTCTCCAAGGCTGCGGCGCTCACGTTGATTGGCGGTGGTTCCGCCCTTGTGATGGCGCAAGCGCTTTTGCCGCGCTATGCGGAAGCGCAAGTGGTGTCGTTCACAGATAAACGCATCAAGGCCACATATGTTGATTATGCATCCCCGGGCGGCACGTCGGGCAAGATGCAAGGCTATCTGGTGAAGCCGGAGGGGCCTGGTCCATTTCCGGCTGTCATCGTGATCCATGAGAACCGCGGCCTGAAGCCATATATCGAGGATGTCGCGCGTCGAGCCGCCGTAGATGGTTTCTTGGCTTTGGCACCAGACGGGCTGTACCCAGTCGGCGGCTATCCGGGCAATGATGATGACGGCAAGGCGCTGCAGCGGAGCTTGGACCGTGGCCAGCTCATGACAGACCTATTGAACAGCGCTGAGTACGTAAAAGCGCACCCGCTTTCCACGGGCAAGTTGGGCGCTGTTGGGTTCTGCTTTGGTGGTGGCGCAGTAAATTATCTCGCGGTTCAAATGGGCGAAGGGCTAAACGCAGGCGTCCCGTTCTATGGCGCTGCCGTAAAGTCAGAGGATGTTTCTAAGATAAAAGCGGCCCTGCTTGTTCAATACGCAGAGGATGATGCGCGCGTGAATGCCATGCGGCCTGCCTTCGAAGCCGCATTGAAAGCCAATGGCGTTCAACACGAAATGCAGACATATCCAGATACGCGCCACGGCTTCCACAATTACTCAACGCCCCGTTACAACGAGGCTGCTGCTAAACTTGCTTGGTCGCGGACAATTGCGTTCTTTAAAGAGCATCTGGGCTAACGCAACATAGCGATATGCGCGCACGGCCTATTATTTCGCTGCTGTATTGATGTGTTCGGCCTATAATGCGGGTGAGTTCTCAGCCCTGTCTCTTATACACATCTCCGAGCCCACGAGACCTCTCTACATCTCG
>CAJXVF010000614.1 GCA_913060845.1 uncultured Alphaproteobacteria bacterium
GCAGCGTCAGATGTGTATAAGAGACAGCACCCTTGGCCGCGATTTCGCCAATGTCAGCCTCGAGTTTAAAGTGCGCGGCAAGGATTTGATTGGCCGTCAGACCCAAGTTTGGGCGCGCCTACCAGACGTTGGCTGGAAGGTCGTCTTCGCCCATGTTTCGACAGTAGAGCACGACGCGCTCTGGTAGGCTCAGATGTGTTCGGGTCAGACGGCGGTATGCGCCGGCTGGCCCGCAACGCCTTTGTATAGAACGGACTGACGTAGCTGTATGATCCGGGCATGCTCTGCCCTGGCGGCATCGTCCATATCGGCAACCGGCGGCGTTTCCAGAACGAAATTACCGTGGGTGTCGCCGCCGCGCACGAGCCATGCGGAATCAACATCCCCATTCACCTGGGACACATCCGGCGTGATGTAGCGGACGGCGACGCCGATGCGGCGCTCACTGGATTGATTCGGTTCTGATGCGTGTACGGTACGCACATGATGCAAGGAAAGTTCGTCCGGCTGTAGCGGGCAGAACACGGCCTTGTCATCGTCCACTTCGATAGCGATTTCCTGGCCGCGCGTCAGCAAGTTATCTGCGGTCAGGGTATCCCGATGCGGAGCCTGGTCCAGATTCTGGGAGCCGGGCAGCATCTTCATGCAGCCGCTTTCCAACGTCGCTGGCGACAGCGCGATCCATGCCGTTGTGACGCTTGGCTTGGATAGGCCCCAATATGTGGAATCCTGGTGCCATGTGACAAAACCCGGCGCATGGGCGTCCTTCACAAACAAGCTCATGCCCCAGACCATCAGGTCCGGCCCCAGCACGTCTTCCACGGCATCCAGCACACGCGGATGGCTTGCCAGCTCTGCCGCCCAGGTCTGCAGGAGATAAAGCTTTTGGCCTTTGGATAGCTCATACCACCCACGATTCGCCGCCTCATAGGCCTCAAACCGAGTACGGAATGCAGCCGTTTCCTCAAGCGATAACGCAGGCACAGGGGCGATGAAGCCGTCGTGCTTGTAGGCGGCGGATTGGGTAGATGTCAGGGATTTTGGCAATGCGCTATTCCGCGGCGACAGCGGCTGGGGCATCTACCCATGCTGGTTTATCGCCGCCAAGCACTGGCGATGGCAGCGCCCAATGGGGTGACGTTTTGGAAAGGTTCAGAACAGGCCCTAAATGCCGGATTGGCCCATATGCAGGCGTTGACTCAATCCGCATAGCCGCCAGTTCATCATCGCTAAATTCCATGCCGTCTTGGACAGGGGCAGTTTGACCCTGGCGATAGATCAGCATGCCAGACTGGCAGAGCGAGACGCGCACATGATAGCTGCCCCCTTCCCGCGCGCGGCGGGCGAGGGCGAGGAGCATGCCGTAAGCCGCCAAATATCCCGTGACATAGTCATTCGCTGCACCCGGCAAAAGTTTCGGCCGTTCCGGACTGCCTTCGGCCGCAATGCCGACCATGGTTTGCGCCACTTGTTCCCATCCGGCGCGATGGCTGAACGGACCATCTGCGCCATAGCAGCTGATGGATGTGTAGATGATGCCCGGGCGGATTTCTGCCGCTTGTTCCGGACCAAACCCGAGCCCTTCAAGCATGCCAGGGCGGTAGCCTTGGGAGAAGATATCGGCGTCCGCCAGTAGTGTCCGCAATTGGGCCGCTTCTTCGGCATTCTTGAGATCCAGGAAGCAGGAGCGCTTGCCGTGGCTGGTGTCGATCACGTGTTCTGGCACCTGCGGCAGGCGTTCGGCTGTCACCATCAACACTTCAGCGCCATGTTCCGCCAGCGTGCGCCCAGAAATTGGGCCAGCTAGGATGCGCGTCAGGTCCAGCGCCTTGATGCCGCTGAGCGGGCGGGGACCTTCGGGCATTGGCTCAGGATCGCTATCGCCGATCTTGATGATTTCGACGATAGGTTTCGCCGCCAGCACTTGGCCGTGAGGTGTTGCCAGCCATTCATCATTGGAACGCACCATGCCGCCACAGGTACGGATTTCGTCAATGGCGTTTTCAAGGTCCATCGCATCCCATTTGGCAACGGCGGGCGCGATGGAAGCCGGGGTTAGCTCGCAATCCAGCAGCTTCAGCATCCGCGCTTGCAGGTGAGGCAAGTTGAAATGCGGCAGGACATAGCGGCCATCCTTGGTCGGGTAAGGCTGCGTTACCTGCATCATCTTTTCATGCGCTGGGTTCACAATGGTTTTGAACTGTCTCTTATACACATCTGACGCTGCCGACGAATAGAGAGGTGTAGA
>CAJXVF010000615.1 GCA_913060845.1 uncultured Alphaproteobacteria bacterium
ACGAGATGTAGAGAGGTCTCGTGGGCTCGGAGATGTGTATAAGAGACAGCTTGCGGCCAGGGTGAATTCGCTGGAGGAAGCGGAACTTTATCTTAGCCCGCGCCTCCGCGATGCACTACCGGACCCATCACACCTTCTGGACATGGATAAAGCCATCGCCCGCGTCGCGGCGGCATTGGATGCTGGCGAGCAAATTGCGATCCTGGCCGATTACGATGTTGATGGTGCTACATCCGGCGCCTTACTCCGACGCATCTTCCGAGGCCTGGGTGCAGAGCCGCTTATTTACGTGCCGGACCGTGAGCGCGAAGGCTATGGCCCGAACCCCGGTGCCATGCAATCGCTTAAGGACCAAGGTGCCAGCTTAGTTATCACTGTTGATTGCGGCGCCACGGCTTTTGAGGCGATAGACGCCGCCAATGCGCTTGGGCTCGAAGTTATTATCTTGGACCATCACGTTGGTGCTGATGAAACGCCCAACGCGCTCGCAGTCGTCAATCCAAATCGTGCGGATGAAACCTCGCCGTATCAGCAATTGGCAGCGGTCGGCGTGTGCTTCCTATTCGCGATCGGCCTGAACCGACATTTGCGAGCGGCTGGGCAGACTGAAATCGACCTCATGGCGCTGCTTGATCTGGTGGCGCTCGGCACTGTGGCTGATGTGGCATCGCTCACAGGCGTAAATCGCGCACTCGTGGCCCAGGGGCTGAAGGTCATGTCCGCGCGCCGTAATCCAGGCATCGACGCGCTATTGAACGTCGCCAGCGTGACGGATGCGCTTCGGCCGTATCACCTGGGCTTCATGCTCGGCCCCCGCATTAATGCAGGCGGGCGGATTGGGGATAGCCGGGCAGGCCTCGAGCTACTTTCAACGGAAGATTATGGGGCGGCGGAAGCCCTGGCCCAGACGCTGGATGGCCTGAACCGCGAGCGTCAGGAAATCGAAGCGCGTGTGATTGATGAAGCGACGCCGCTGGCGGAAGCGCAAGCGGCTGAAGGTGTGCCGATCATTGCGGTTTCAGGCGAAGGTTGGCGTCAGGGCGTTGTCGGCATCGTTGCGAGCCGGATGGCGGAACGGTTTGAACGTCCGGCGCTTGTTGCAGCACTGGAAAACGGAATTGCCGTTGGATCTGGCCGGTCTGTCAGTGGCGTTGATCTTGGGCCAGCCATTATCCGCATGCGGGAAGCTGGCCTGCTGACGTCCGGAGGCGGTCACGCTATGGCGGCTGGGTTTAGATGTTCGGCTGATGGGTTTGAGGCGTTCACGTTGGCCTTGTCTGAAGCACTGGCGGATGATGTCGCTGTGGCGCGGACAAAGCGCGGGTATTCGCTCGATGGCGTCGTTGGACCGGCAGCAGCGTTGGAAGTGGCGGAATCCTTAGAACGCTTACAGCCCTTCGGTGCAGGCAATCCTGAACCGCGCTTTGTATTGGCAGGTGTACGTTTGGAACATGCTGCGCTGATTAAAGACGCGCACTATCGTTTGCGCTTCACAGGCGCAGATGGCACAGCGATGCAGGCTATGGCTTTCCGAGCTGCTGGCCGTCCGTTAGGTGACTTTTTAGAGAACTCCAAAGGCACCGTTATTCATTTAGCAGGACGGGTTGAGATAGATACATGGCGCGGCGGGCGCGAAGCCCTCATGATAGTTGAGGACGCCGCTTCTGCGAACTAAGAGTTCGATGTTCCGGTTTGAGCATAATAGGGATATAGTCAGGTGCAGCAGGTTAGACGTTGGGCGTGGCGTCAGCCATTACGCGTCATGGAACATGCCGTTTCATGACATGACATTAATATCGGGGGGAATTCATCATGCAGCTTAAAAATAAGGCACTGTTCCGTCAGCAATGTTACATCGACGGTGTCTGGGCTGATGCCGATTCAGGTGAGACAATCACTGTATCTAATCCAGCGAATGGCGAGGCTGTCGGCACTGTGCCCCGCATGGGCGCTGATGAAACCCGCCGCGCAATTGAAGCCGCTGAGGCCGCTTTCCCAGCATGGCGCGCGAAGACCGCAAAAGAGCGCTCTGACATTCTCCGCCGCTGGTTCGAGCTCATGATGGAGCACCAGGATGATCTAGCAAAGATCATGACCCTGGAGCAGGGCAAGCCATTCGAAGAATCCCGTGGCGAAATCGTTTACGGCGCATCATATGTCGAATGGTTTTCTGAAGAAGCGCGCCGGATTTATGGCGATGTTATCCCACCACACCAGGCTGACAAACGCATCGTTGTGCTGAAAGAG
>CAJXVF010000616.1 GCA_913060845.1 uncultured Alphaproteobacteria bacterium
GTCATTACACACGAGAAGTTTCCGGTTCTGGAGTGAGCGCGGTATAACGACAAAAATGAACCCGCCCGTCTGTTTAACGATGCCATATACGGTAGACAGGCCGAGTCCAGTGCCTTTGCCCACATCCTTTGTCGTAAAGAATGGCTCGAAAATACGCTTCAAATGCTCCTTAGCGATGCCCGTGCCGCCGTCCGCGACATCAATCTGGACGTAATCACCTGCTGGCATCGGCTCAAGCGGTCCGCCGGTGGTGTCGCCTACCGTCGCCATCCTAGTGATAATCTTGAGACCACCGCGCCCGTCCATGGCGTCTCTGGCATTAACAGCAAGATTGATCAGCACTTGCTCAAGCTGCACCCGATCCACTTTGATTAGGGACAATTCCCGTCCATGCTCAATGTTCAGGTTGATGCTAGCGCCAAGCAGACGATGCAGCAGGTTATCTAAGTCAGCCAACACCTCGCCTACATCCATCACCTGAGGCTGCAGGGTTTGCTGGCGAGAAAAAGCGAGCAGTTGGCGCACGAGGTTGGCGGCACGATTCGCATTCTGCTTAACCTGATTGATGTCCGCGAAGGATTCATCGCTCGGGCTATGGCGCAGCATCAGCAGGTCACAATGGCCAATGATTGCGGTCAACAGATTGTTGAAATCATGGGCGACGCCACCAGCGAGTTGACCAACGGCCAGCATTTTCTGCGACTGCGCGAACTGCGCCTCAAGTTTCTTTTCCTGCGTGACGTTCATCAGGCTGAGCGCGATGATGCGCGGCTCTGCCTGCAATTCTGAAAAGACTACGGCGCACGTTTCCTTGGGCCCCGTCGCCAATCTGGCGATCACGGGCTTTTCTGGTTGCTCTCCATTGGTCAAGAAGTCCGCAAGCGCTTCGCTGACAGCCGCTCTAGTATCATCCTCGAACAACTCGGCAGCGAGGCTTCCAACCGGCACATTAGTGACACCCGACAGTGCAGTGAATGCTTGGCTCGATGTGAGCACCACCCCGCTCTCGTTCAGCAGCACTATATTCAGCGGACCTGACGCCATGAAACGCTTTAGCGCATCTGAATGAACTTCAAGCTTGCCGTCCCCTTCCCCAATCATAAAGCCTTCTGACATGGCTGGAGGCGGCACTGGTTTAGGCGGCGGCGCTTCTACTGGCACTACTGGTTCAGTTGGCTCGACAATTGGCGGAGGCGGTTCGGGTTGTGATTCCGCGACCTGCTCCAGCGATTCCGCCTGCTTCAGGCCGACCCAAACCAACGCTGCAACGCCCGCAATCGCCGCCAGCGCGCGAATGCCCATGGAGTCGCCAAGCGCCACCCCGGCTGCAAGGCACACACATGCTGCGCCTAGAATGATCCAATGCGATCGCGCCATCAGCCTAGCCCTTGCGGCCTTGGAGCTTCCAGACATAGTTGATTACTTAAGCAACCGCCCGGTAATGCTCTTCGTCGATTTCTTCTTCGATGCCGACATTAGCATAGAGTCCGCGCGCTAGCGGCGGGTTCTCAATAATCGGAATGCCGTGTTCTTCAGCAACCTCACGAATACGGAACGCTGCCTTATCCACGCCCTTCGCCAACACCATCGGCGCGTTCATGACCATCGTGTCGTATTTGAGCGCTACGGCGAAGTGGGTCGGGTTCGTGATAACAACGTCTGCCTTCGGCACTTCGGCCATCATGCGCTTGCGGGCGCGGTCCATTCGGATTCGGCGAAGGCGCTGCTTAATTATTGGATCGCCTTCGGTCTGCTTATATTCTTCCTTCATATCCTGGCGTGACATGCGGAGCTTCTTCATGTGCTCCCAACGCTGATAGATGAAATCGATAGACGCGATCAGCGTCATGATCGCCAGAACCGCCATGACCAGTCGGGCAGAGACAGCCGCGAGCTTATTGATCAGGTCCGCTGCCCCCATGCCGGAGACAGTCTCAATCGCCGCCATTTCGGGCATGATCACACCCGCTGCGATAGCGCCGACAATAATCAGCTTCAGAATGCCCTTACCGAATTCCACCAGGGATTTCACGGAGAACATACGCTTAACGCCCGCAATCGGTGAAATCTTTTCCAACTTCGGTGTAATGCTCTCAGTGGAGAAAAGAAGGCCCGTTTGCAGCAATCCAGCAGCGGCAGCAGCGACTAAGAACAGTGCAGCGGTTGGCAAAACCGCCATACCTAGAGCGGATTTGGATTTGATTGAATCGTTTGGGATTCCCTTGGTAGGGAAT
>CAJXVF010000617.1 GCA_913060845.1 uncultured Alphaproteobacteria bacterium
GAGATGTAGAGAGGTCTCGTGGGCTCGGAGATGTGTATAAGAGACAGTTGTTATATATGATGGACTTTTGAATCAGACTCTTAGCTAGGCCAGCCCCAAACTCTTTGTTAATATTTCATGCACGCCGTTCCGTTGTCAAATTGAAATAAAAATTCTAATTCATGATTGAAAATAGAACGCTGAATCAGCTTCTTGGGTGGGGAATATTTCGAAATTACTTACTCAGGTCGCTCCCCCTGTAGCATCAACCGGTACAAATACCGCGTCTCCGTCATGTCATAGTCGCCATTGGCTTTGTGCAGCAGGTTCCGATTGTCCCACATCACGAAGTCGCCGGTGCTCCATTGGTGTCGGTATTCGTGGGTGCCTTGGGTTGCGTGGGCGAGTAGGCGTTTTAGGAGGGGGAGGGCGTCTGTGTCCGGCATGTCGAGCAGGCGTTCGATGCGGATGGGGTTGATGTAGAGGGCTTTGCGGCCGGTCTCGCCATGGGTGCGGACGAGGGGGTGGATGACGGATTGCTGTACTTGCTGCTTCCGTTGTGCTTTCAGGCCCACAAGTTTCCGCTCGCTGTGGCTGGCTTGGTAGACGTGCTCTGCCTGAACGCCCTCGATCTGCGCGCGGGTGGCTTCGTCCAAGGTTTCATAGGCGAGGCCCATATTGATGAACTGGGTGTCGCCGCCGCTACTGGGCAGGGTTACGGCATGGAGGAGCGTCGCCTTTGGGGGTGTTGCGTCATTGGAATGGTCGGTGTGGAAGCCTTCGCCAGGGATATAGCGGCGGCCATCGGGGAATTTATCCTGATTGGAGAGGTAGTGGATCTCCGGGCATTCGGGCAATTGAAAGCGTGTGTTGTGTTGGATGAACGGCGCGCCAAATAGCTTTGCCGCCGCCAACATCTGATGCGGATCAAGCTTTTGCCCGCGCACGACCAGCACAGATCGATCCAGATAAGCCTGGTACATTTCCTTGACCAGCGCATCCGGCACAGGCTTGGAGAGATCAACGCCCTCCACCGCGATGCCGGTATGCTCGGAGAGGGGGGTGAAGGTCACGTCCATCTTACTTCTTCCGGTTTAGAAATGCGGTCATCAGGCGGTTGGGCTCACCGCTTTTGTAGCTTTCGACATAGGCCTGGATGCCTGCGCGCGCACCATCCGTTACGGACATACGATCCCAATCCATGATGAGGCGCTTCTGGATGCGCAGCGCATTCGGGCCGCCTGCCATTAGTGAGGCGATCCATTGATCGACAACACCGTCCATCTCGTCCCGCTCAACAAGGCGGTTGAGGAAGCCGATGCGATAGGCCTCATCAGCATCAATATGGTCACCGGTTAGCACCAATTCCGTCGCTTTGCCCCAGCCGATCAAGCGCGGCAATGCTGATGCTTCCATGCCGGATGGAATGCCAAACCGCACTTCTGGCATGCCGAACTTGGCACCCTGAACGCCGACCCGCATATCGGCGCAGGCTGCAATCTCAAAGCCGGAACCGAAGCAGTAGCCATTGATCCGCGCAATCACCGGCACCGGGAACTGGCGCACGGCATCGCACACCCGGTGTGTTTTGGTGGAGGAAGCCTCGGCCTGGTCTAGGTTGAAGTCCTTCATCTCCGCCAAGTTGGTGCCGCCAACGAAGCTTTGATTGCCAGCGCCCGTAATAATGAGCGCGCGCAGGCTTTCATCATGCTTGATGGAGGTCATCAGCTCGATGAACAGTTCCTTGCCACCAAGGCCCAAGGCGTTCCGCTTGGCAGGATTGTTGAAGGTGATGCGGGCGACGCGGCCATTCTCGCCGTGGTCGTCATAGTCCAGCAGGGCAAGCGGTTCGCTCATATTGGGTCTCCGGTTCGTCTATCAGGTTTGAGTTTGCAGGTAGGCGCCCTGCTTTTCGAGATGCGCGCGGATATCTGCCGGGGCGACATCCTTTGGCGCCAAATTCCCCTGCACGCTGAGCGCTGCGGCGACACCTGCCGCATGGCCTGTCAGCCAGCATTGCGGGATTTCGCGCATGAACGAATGGACGGGCGCATCGGTGGAAATGTGCCGCCCGGCCACCAGCAGATTGTTCGTATTGGCTGGCAGCAGCGCGCCATATGGCACAGAGACAGTCGGGTGATTGGGGGTGAGGCTGGGGCTGACGCCGATCTCATCCGCCAGCACTTCGCCAGATCGGGATTCCTTCACTGTCATCTGGCTCAACCCAACCATGCGGCGGCTGTGGCGGGG
>CAJXVF010000618.1 GCA_913060845.1 uncultured Alphaproteobacteria bacterium
ACGAGATGTAGAGAGGTCTCGTGGGCTCGGAGATGTGTATAAGAGACAGCTTGATAAGGCGGGTGCAGGGAAAGCCGATAGGTTGGATGCCGTACAAGAAGCCAAGGCGCGCACCGGCAAGGACTTTCGCGACAATCTGCAGCCGCAAATGGACTACCTGGACGCTATCCGCACCGTCTTGCCGCGCGATGGCATCTTCGTGGAGGAGCTTTGTCAGGCGGGGTACGTCTCCTATTCAGGCTTCCCCGTTTACAACCCGCGCACATATGTGACGTCAGGATATCAGGGCACACTTGGCTACGGCTTCATGACTGCACTTGGCGCTAAGGCCGCGATGGGCGATACGCCGGTGGTCTCTATTGCGGGGGATGGCGGGTTCCTGTTTGGCGTGCAGGAATTGGCGACAGCAGCACAGTTCGGCTTGAACGTCGTCTCAATCGTTTTCGATAATGGCGCGTATGGGAATGTCCGCCGTGACCAGATCCGACGTTTCCAAGGCCGGGAGCTTGGCAGCTACTTGGAAAACCCCGACTTCTTGAAGATGGCCGAAAGCTTCGGTGTGATGGGGCTGCGCGCGGAGACACCAGCGGATTTGAAGCCCGCATTGGAGAAAGCGTTCGCTGCAAACGCGCCTGTGCTGATCCACTGCCCGGTGACATTCGGCAGTGAGGCTGATCCCTGGCCTTACATCATTGAAGGTCGATAGCACTTGAGCACAGAACGCTTCTACGCCGATCTGCCGGAATTCAGGGAGTTTGCTGAGTTCACGGATCTGGAATCCTAAGCGCCGCTGCCTGATGACTGGACAGTGCTTGCCTCGGACGTTGTCGGCTCCACAATCGCGATTGAGCAGGGCCGATATAAGCAAGTGAATATGTCGGGTGCAGCGACGATCATGGCCGTGATCAATGCAGCCGATGGTGTTGATCTGCCCTATGTGTTCGGCGGCGATGGCGCTGTGATCGCAGCCCCGCCAGTTGTCGCCGAAGCCTGCAAAACCGCGCTCGCCCGCGCCGCTAGCATGATTGAGGCGATCTATGACCTGGAGCTTCGGGTGGCAGCGTTCCCAGCGTCTGATCTGCGCGCCAAAGGCGGTGATATTCGGGTCCGCAAGTTCGGCCTTGGCTCTGGCGCGCGATTGGCGATGTTTGCTGGCGGCGGCCTCGAGTTGGCGGATGAACTGCTTAAAGACGTGGAAGAGGGGGCACCCTATCGCATTCCGTTAGATGATGCCTCGCCTGATCTTGATGGCCTGACCTGTCGGTGGGAGCCATTGGCACCCAGCCACGGCGTGATGGCGACTATTATGGCCAAAGGCTTGGGCTCCGGCGAAAGCGGTGAGCTGCGCTACACGTTAGATGAAATTCAGCGCATTTTGGGCGGCGATGCTGCCGAAGCCGCACCAACCGGCAACAGAACACTCAGCTTCCGCTTCCCGCCACGTGGTCTCAAGCTAGAAGCATTGGCCTTCAACGCCTTCACGCCATTCAAAGCGCGATTTTGGCGGATCATTATGGAAAGCTTGGTGCAGCTCTATGCCGAACGCTTCCAGAAGCAGGTTGGTCCCTACAACGCGCCGGAATACCGCAAAGAAATGGTCTCGCAGACGGATTTCCGGAAATATGACGGCATGCTGCGGATGGTGTTGGACCTGACATTGGAGCAGGAGGATGAGTTGGAAACTGTGCTCGAGCAAGAACGCGCGGCGGGCAGATTAGTCTACGGTTTTCACCGATCAGACTCAGCGCTGATGACCTGCCTCGTGTTTGATCTGAGGAGTGCGGCGCACGTGCATTTCATTGACGGTGCCGATGGCGGGTTCGCCCTCGCCGCACGTCAGTTGAAAGAGCAGATTGCGGGATAGCCCCTATCAGGGTAGCGCTATTTCGACATCAACGCCTGCAGGCGCTTGCGCCCAAGTGGTGTCCGCCTCAGTGCGGTCATCCCAGCGTAGCATCAGCATTTCCGCGGGTTGATCGAAGCACACAAACGGATGGTGCCACACGTCTGGCGCATAGCAGACGCCAACAGTCTCATCCATGATGAAGGCGCGGAGATTTTCGAAATCTGGTCCGCCATCCGCCAGCGTCGGTGCTACAGCGACCATCCAGCGGCCACAAGCGATCGGTGCGAACGTTTGGGCGGAGGCGTCATGGCGTTCCAGTGCGGGTACGGCGAAATCAGCAGTTTGTGGCTTGGCGCGACTGACCGAAACATTGAGTTCGGC
>CAJXVF010000619.1 GCA_913060845.1 uncultured Alphaproteobacteria bacterium
CGAGATGTAGAGAGGTCTCGTGGGCTCGGAGATGTGTATAAGAGACAGTCCAGATTGCGACCAACCTCACCAATATCGTGCTGGACGTATGGTTTGTGATTGGCCTTGGCTGGGGTGTGGAAGGAGCTGCGGCGGCAAGTGCGATTGCCCATGTCGTTGGTGCCATCATCGGCTGCGCCATCGTATGGCGACGGTTGGGGCCGGATAAACGCGTTGCCTGGGCGCAGGTTGCAGACTGGGCGCGGGTCCGTCGCATGCTGGTGATGAGCCGGGATATTTTTATCCGCACAATCTGCGTTGTCGGGGGGTTACTGCTGTTTCGGTATGAGGCGAACCGCTTCGGGACTGATGCTGCAGCCAGTATTGAACCGCTCTACCAATTTCTAATAATTACCGCATATGCCCTTGATGGATTTAGTCATTCTGTTGAACCAATGGTCGGAGATGCCATCGGCAAGAAGGATAAGCGCGCGCTCCGTGAGGCTGCCATTGCGGCGTTCCAGGCGGGCGGCATTACGGCGGCGATTATGTCCGGATTGCTCCTGTTGTTTGGTGAGCACCTCTTGTTGCTGTTCACGAGTATTCCAGAAGTTCTCGCCATTGCGCGGGAATATGTTGTCTATGCGGCTTTGCTCCCGATTGTAGCCGTCTGGTGCTATTTGCTGGACGGAATGTTTCTGGGCGCTGCCCTCAATATCGCCGTTCGGAACGCCATGCTGCAGGCGATGGCAATCTATCTGATCATCCTTTTCACCTTGCCGCGCTACTATGGGCTGGATGGCCTTTGGATTGCCGTCATGATCTTCATGGGCCTTCGCGGCGTCACGCTGGCGTTTCGGTGGAATCGCCTGCTACGCTCTGCTGATTAAGTTATCTCTGAACAAAGGAAGCGCCCCCATGGCCAATTACCAATACCTGCAAGTCGAGCGCGATGGCCCCGTGACCATCGTCACCGTCAACCGGCCAGAGGTCTACAATGCCCTGCACCCGCCGGCGCATTGGGAGTTTGACGAGGTCTTCAACAATTTCCGTGACGACCCTGAACAATGGATCGCGATCATTACGGGCGCTGGCGACAAAGCCTTCTCAGCGGGTAATGATTTGAAGTATCAGGCTGAAGGGAAGGGCCCGCGTGATCGGCCTGCAACCGGGTTTGCTGGCCTGACATTCCGCTATGACCTGGATAAACCTGTCATCGCTGCTGTGAACGGTTTCGCCATGGGCGGCGGGTTCGAAATTGCATTGGCATGCGACATCATCGTGGCGTCTGAAAATGCCATCTTCGCACTGCCGGAACCGCGTGTTGGGTTGGCGGCATTAGCTGGCGGCGTTCACAGGCTCCCGCGCGCAATTCCGTTGAAACAGGCCATGGGCATGATGTTGACCGGTGGGCGCGTGAAAGCGGCTGAAGGCAAGGAGCTTGGCTTCGTCAATGAAGTAACGCCAGTTGGTGGTGCGCTTGAAGGGGCAAAACGCTGGGCCGCAACGATTATGGAATGCAGCCCAATGTCGCTCCGCGCGACAAAGCAGGCGTCCATGCGCGGTCTGAATGCGCCAACGCTGCAGGATGCGATTGAAACCACATATCCCGCCGTTCGAGCGCTTTATGCGAGTGAGGATTTGATTGAGGGTCCGAAGGCGTTCGCAGAAAAGCGCGCGCCGAATTGGAAGGGTCGTTAAGACTGAAGCCGTACGTCAGGCGACATTCATCATCTCTGTCGAGCGCCGGAGCCCTGGGGAGTCTGCGCTCGGCAGACTGATAGCGGCCGTTATGAGGCCTGTTTGATCATCCTGTTCGAGGCTGGCTTCGCCTGCATGAAGTCTCGCGACAGCACGGACATATGTCAGGCCGATGCCTAAACCTTCCTGGGCGCGCTCCAGTGATTGATCTGCCTGGCCAAAGGATTCAAACGGATCAAACGTGATCTGCATTTGATCTGAGCCCGCCTGGTTCGTGACCCAAAGCCGGACATCGCCGCGCTCTGATAGGACTGTTGCGCCAATGGTAATGGGACCATCGGGCGCGCCATATTTGGCGGCATTGCTGATGAATTCCGCGACTGCATTGGACAGGATGCGATGATCCCCAGTGACAACCGCGTCTTCAGTGCTCGGATCAATTTGGAGGCGGGACGCCAACGCCGTGTCTGACTTAAGCGCCAACGTGACAGCTTCTTTCGCAATTGCTTTAGCCTGTCTCTTATACACATCTGACGCTG
>CAJXVF010000620.1 GCA_913060845.1 uncultured Alphaproteobacteria bacterium
TCTATTCGTCGGCAGCGTCAGATGTGTATAAGAGACAGGGCGCAGAGCGTCAGGTAAACGATCTTGCGCGGATAGGGTGTGATGTTCGGCGGGCTGGCATGCACCAAGTTCCCGTGGAACATAATGACGGACCCGGCAGGCCCCGTCGGTGCAACAATGCCGCCTTCGTCTGCAAGCTTGGTCACTTCCGCCTTATCCAGCGTCCACAAAGGGTAGGAGGTGGTGGAAAGATCATGGCCCGCTTCTAAAACGCCAGCCTTATGGCTTTTAGGAATGAACATGAGTGCGCCGTTGATCGGCATTACCTCATCCAAGAACACAGCGATGTTCATGGCGCGGGGTTCGGGCATGCCGTCATCCCGATGCCAAGTGCCGAAATCTTGGTGCCATTGCCACACATCACCATCAAACGCGGCTTTGGCGTTGATTTTGAACTGATGCATGTAGAGATCATCGTCGAGGAGCTGTGATACTGGCTCAATCAAACGCGGATGCGCACCGAGCCGCCGGTAAGCCTCATTATAAGTATGAGCTGCAAAGGCCGTACGCGGTGCGCCAGAGCTTTCGCGCCACACTTCCTTGCGGTCCTCGGCATAGATGCCCTCAGCCTCGCTCGCCAGCAGCGCCATCTCTTCTTTGGAGAAGCAGCTTGGCAGGAACAGATAGCCTTCGCGGTCAAATTCTTCCAATTGGGCGTCAGTTAGCAGCATCGGGCGCGGTTCCTTCAAAGTAAGGCGTCGATAAGATTGCCTATGTTATATCTTGATTGCAGCCGAGAGGGGAGACTGTTCAGCCATGCCACATTCCATAGAGTTCTTGTTCGACGTCGGCAGCCCAACCGCCTATCTCGCCTGGACCCAATTACCAGGCTTAGCGAAGCGCACCGACGCAGACATCAAGCTGACGCCGATCCTTCTGGGCGGGCTATTCAATGGCTCCGGCAATCATTCACCAGCTGATGTTCCAGCGAAGCGCACCTATATCGCCGCCGATTGCGCGCGTTTTGCTGAACGCTTCGGCGTGCCATTCAATCAGAATCCGCATTTTCCTGTGAACACCCTGATGGCCATGCGCGCAATCGCTGGCGCAGATATTGAAGGTGCGATGGATTCTGTCGCCGCCGCAGCCTTCGAAGCTATGTGGATCGACGGCATGAACCTTGGCGACCCGACCGAATTGGAAGCATTCGCCAACAAAGCAGGCGTTGGCATCGACAAGTTTGCAGGCTGGATCACCAGCGACACCGCCAAGGCCCATCTTCGCGCGAACACAGACAACGCAGTTCAGCGCGGAGCCTTCGGCGCGCCGACCTTCTTCGTCAATAACGAAATGTTCTTTGGCCAAGACCGGCTGGATTGGGTTGAGGCAGCCGCCTCCTAAAAAGCACGGCCTGGAAAACCCAGAAAGGCGTGCCATACTCCCTGCAACAAGTCATCGGGAGCGTTAGACATGCCAGAATATATTCCACCAGCATTAGACTGGGTCCGCGAACAGGTTGAGCTTTATGAAGGCAGTGGCGGTACGGAGGGTACGACGCTCCGGGAAACTGGATTGCCGTGCATTATCGTCACCCATATCGGCGGTAAAACCGGCGGCATCCGCAAAATCCCGCTGATGCGGGTTAAGGTTGATAACAGCTACGTACTGGTCGGCTCCTATGGCGGGCGGGAGAAGAACCCGGTCTGGGTCTACAATCTCCGCGCCAATCCGGATGTTGATATCCGTGACCGAACGGAAGTCACCAAAATGCGTGTCCGTGAAGTCGCGGACGGTGCTGAACGCGACCGGCTTTGGGCTGCCAGCGCAGAGGCATTCCCCTCATACAACGACTATCAGGCAAAGACGGACCGCAAGATCCCAGTCTTCCTTGCCGAGCCTGTCTGATCCCGTGAGTGCCAGCGCATTCACCTTTGACCATGTGCATCTGGTAAGCGCTGACCCCCATGCCGCCGCCGCATGGTACGAGGAACACTTCGGCGCAGAAATCACTGCCGACACGATGGCCCGTGGCGCGCCGCAGATATTCCTATCGCTGGGCGGTGCGGTGCTCTTGATCCGGGGCGAGCGCCCCGGCGAGACACCGAAGCCAGCACCCGGATTTCAGGACCGGGGTGATTTCTCTAGCCATAACCGCTGGGGTGTCGACCACTTCGGCTTTCTCTATGAGGGCTGTCTCTTATACACATCTGACGCTGCCGACGAATAGAGAGGTGTAG
>CAJXVF010000621.1 GCA_913060845.1 uncultured Alphaproteobacteria bacterium
CGAGATGTAGAGAGGTCTCGTGGGCTCGGAGATGTGTATAAGAGACAGACACTATGGCGAAGACCCCAGAGAACGTACGTAATTTGCTAGAAACCATGTGGGAAAAGGCCAGCGCCCGCGCAGCAGAAGAAGCTGGCGACCTCGCAGACCTCATCCAAGCGGAAGGCCAGAACCATTCCGTCGCCCCTTGGGACTGGCGGTATTATTCAGAGAAAGTGCGCGCGGCACGGTTTGATCTGGATGACGCAGAACTGAAGCCATACCTGCAGCTGGACCAGTTGATCTTAGCGGCTTTTGACACGGCCAACCGTCTGTTTGGCGTTGGCTTCGTCGAGCAGAAGGCAGCGAAAGCCTATCATCCAGACGCTCGTGTGTTTGAGATTTTAGACGCCAAAGGCGCACGTCAGGCCGCATTCATCGCTGACTATTTCGCTAGACCATCAAAGCGCTCCGGCGCCTGGATGAGCGGCTTTCAGGAGCAACACCGTCTCGCCAATGATCAAGGCGGTGAAGGTCAAACGCCCATCATTCTGAACGTCATGAACTTCGCCAAAGCGCCACCTGGCGAACCTGTGTTGATCACCATGGATGACGCCCGCACGCTTTTCCATGAATTCGGCCACGCTCTTCATGGCATGCTGTCCGATGTCACCTATCCATCGATCTCTGGCACCTCTGTCAGCCGCGATTTTGTGGAGCTGCCTTCGCAGCTATACGAGCATTGGCTGACTGTTCCCGAAGTCCTGCAACGCTTCGCCCTCCACCACGAGACGGGCGAGGCGATCCCTGAAGCCTTGCTGCAAAAAATGAAAGCGGCCCGCACGTTCAACAAAGGCTTTTCGAACGTGGAGTTCACAGCATCGGCCTTGGTCGACATGGCGTTCCATGCACTCACGCCGGAAGAAGCTGCGGATGTTGATCCGATGGCGTTTCAAGCTTCTGTGCTGGCGGATATCGGCATGCCTGAAGAAATCGTCATGCGTCATGCAACACCGCACTTTGCACACGTGTTCTCAGGCGACGGGTATTCAGCCGGATATTATTCTTACATGTGGTCCGGCGTTCTAGATGCGGACGCATTCCAGGCTTTCGAGGAAGCAGGCGACGCCTTTGATGAAGCCACGGCGGAGAAGCTACACCGCTATGTGTATTCATCCGGCGGGTCTATGGATGCAGAGGCCGCCTATCTTGCTTTCCGTGGCAAGCTCCCCTCGCCTGACGCCTTGCTGCGTAAAGAGAACCTCGCTTAAGGCATGACGTTTCAAGCACGACTGGGAGACGCTACGGATGCGGCAAGCTGATTGGTTTTTTGACGTTATTTCGCCCTACGCCTATCTGCAATTCCGCCAGTTGCATCGGCTGCCGGATGATGTGGAGGTGCGGTTCCGTCCGGTCCTGTTTGCCGGGCTGCTCAATCATTGGGGCCAGCTTGGCCCGGCGGAAATTGAGGCCAAGAAGCGCCACACCTTCCTGCTGACACGCTGGCGCGCCCAGAAGCTTGGGCTGCCGTTTAAGGCGCCACCGCGCCATCCGTTCAACCCGTTGACGTTACTCCGCTTGGCGATTGCGCTTGGTTCAGATAGCGCCGCCATCGGCGTGATCTTTGACCACATCTGGGCCGATGGGCAGGACGGCCAAGACCCTGACAGCCTCGCCCGCCTCGCCGAAAAGCTCGGGATTGATGACCTCGCCGCCGCGACCAGCGATGCAGCGGTCAAAGATAAATTGCGGCTCAATACAGAAGCCGCAGTATCGAACGGCGTCTATGGCGTGCCAACATTCATGATCGAAGGCCAGATATTTTGGGGCGACGATATGTTTGAGCTGATGCTGGAATGGCTAAACGGCTCCCCCTTCATGGCAGAACTCGAAAGCCAGCGCATCATGGCGCTCCCGCCCGCATCAGAGCGGAAGCGCTAACGCCTCACATATGATCTTCTGATGCTGCAAGGATCATCGCAGCGCACTTCTCACCGATCATAATGCTTGGCGCATTGGTGTTGCCGCTGGTGAGCGTCGGCATAATCGAGGCATCCGCAATACGGAGGCCCTCAATGCCATGCACCCGCAATTGAGCATCGACAACGGCCATCGGATCAGACCCCATCTTGCAGGTCCCAACTGGATGATAGGTCGTCTCTGCGTTATGGCGCACCCATTCCAGTAGCCTGTCTCTTATACACATCTGACGCTGCCGACGAATAGAGAGGTGTAGA
>CAJXVF010000622.1 GCA_913060845.1 uncultured Alphaproteobacteria bacterium
ACGAGATGTAGAGAGGTCTCGTGGGCTCGGAGATGTGTATAAGAGACAGCCCCTAGTTTTGTCTACGAATGCCCCGCCTGTTGGGTCATTCGCACCCATATCCTGCCTACGCTTCCCGGCAGATGTAACAATGGGAATGTCTGCTGGGTCGATTTCTGGCATGCGGTCTTTGCGTTCAAGCGCTGCATCGATGAACGGCTGCAGTTCAGCCATTTTCTTAGCCTGCCGCGCCATCTCGCGGTCTTTGAATTCCGCGATCAAAGTCTGGCTGAACAGGTCGAGGCTTTCACAAATATGGTCATGGCTATTGCGGCCGACTTGTTGGGTGAAGATTAGCTGGTCCAGACCGATATCCACATAACCCTTTAGGTGCGCGCGGACCTGGTCTGGCGTGCCGATGCCACCGCGCCCGGCATTGTCTGGCAAATCATCCTCAACCTCATCAAACAACGCGCCGAGATTAGTTACCGACGGCTGGTGTGAGCCGAAATTGGTGAAATGCGCCAGGCTATAACCGAAATACTTGAAACCAGAGAGACCGCGTTTCACTGCCTCGCCCTCGTTCTGATGCACCGAAAAGCCAGATACAGCGGCGATGTTCGCGTTGACCGTCCAGCCCAGCGGCACACATTCATCGGACTTGATGATGGCGTAATAATCCCGAATCCATTCCGCCGCTTGTTCAGGCTCAACGAAACCGAAAACCAGCGCACCCATGCCATACCGGGCGGCACGCAGAATGCTGTCCCGGCGTGAACATGCCAGCCAAAGCGGCGGGTGCGGCTTTTGAACTGGCTTCGGCACAACATTCCGCGTTGGCATGGAGAAAAATTCACCCTTGAAGCCGGGATAGGGCGTCATGGCCATCATGTTTGCGGCCTGCTCGCAGCCCTCTTTCCACATGGGGCCTTTGAGGTCTGGATTGATGCCGAACGCTTCCATTTCCATCAACGTGGCGCTTTCGCCTGTACCCCATTCAGCGCGGCCATTGGAAAGATGGTCCAATGTCGCCAGGGATTCAGCGACGCGGGCTGGATGGTTGTAATTAGGCGCTGTCAGCTTGATGCCATGGCCCAAACGGATGTTCTTGGTGCGCTGAGAAGCGGCGGCCAGGAACAGTTCTGGCGCGGAAGAATGGGAATACTCCTCCAGGAAGTGATGCTCCACCTCCCACACGTGATCCACGCCAATCCGGTCCGCGACTTCAATCTGCTCCAGGCTTTCCATGAAGACGCGATGCTCAGAGCCCTCATCCCAAGGCTTCGGATTCTGATGCTCATAAAACAACCCAAACTTCATCGCGATATCTCCCGGAAGATTTTCAGCCACATAATGATGGCACAGAACACCCATATGCGCGCAAGCAGCTGTTAGATCGCAAAAACCGGGTGGCCGCTTCCGTGTGGTGTCGTTAGATAGGTGCTATGAATAATTCTGCCCCCCAAAGATCGACCATGTCCCTACTTGAATGGGCGCTGCTGCTAAGCCTTTCAGCGCTATGGGGCGGCGCATACTTCTTCAATGGCATCGCTACGGACGAATTACCTACGTTTGTGATTGTGCTTGGCCGGGTTGGCGGCGGTGCTATCGGATTGCTGATCGTGCTTCGGCTGCTGGGGCTTCAACTGCCAAGGGGCTTCGCAATCTGGCGGGCATTCCTGGTCATGGCGCTGTTGAACAATGTGCTGCCGTTCAGCCTAATTGTCTGGGGGCAGGCACATATTGCGTCTGGTGTTGCTTCTATTTTGAACGCGACGACACCGCTATTCACCGTGGTTGTCGCCCATTGGCTGACATCCGATGAGCGGATCACGGCGCAGCGGCTGACTGGCGTGATCACCGGTTTTGCTGGCTTCACCATCATGATCGGTGCGGAGGCAGCGGAGACGCTTGGGCTAGATGTGCTGGGCCAAGTCGCTTGCCTAGGTGCTGCTCTTTCATACGCATTCGCCGCGATATATGGACGCCGGTTTCAGGCGATGGGCGTGAAGCCGATGGCGACGGCGACTGGCCAAGTGGTGATGGCTGCTATTGTTCTGACGCCGCTGGCATTGGTGGTCGATCAGCCCTGGACTTTGCCTGCGCCAAGCATGGAGGCTGTCGGGGCGATCATTGGCTTGGCGCTGCTGTGTACGACGCTCGGGTATTTTCTGTTCTTCCGCATTCTATCAACGGCGGGCGCGACGAATGTGTCGCTCGTGACCTTGTTGATTC
>CAJXVF010000623.1 GCA_913060845.1 uncultured Alphaproteobacteria bacterium
GGCAGAAGCGCACTCGCTCCCTCCGCCGCGCGCTCGCTGTATTTCTGGTCGAGCGCGCGGCGGAGGGAGCGAGTGCGCTTCTGCCGACACCACGCCTGGATGGCTGGGCATGGGCGGCGCTTGCCATATTGCCGTTGGGTGCCGGTGCCGTCGCTGTTGCAGCTGCACGAATCGCCGCCCTGCTCTGGCTTAGGCGGCGATAATGGCCTTTCTGAAACGACTGATTGTCCGCACAACGATCCTGCTGCTTGTGTGCTTCGTTTGGTTTTGGTTCAAGGCATCGGCCACGCCGCCGCCTGCGCCCGCCAAGGTAGACGCAATTGTTGTGCTGACGGGCGGGTCGGCCCGGGTTGCTTCCGGATTGCAGCTCTTGGCTGATGGCGCTGCTGAACGCCTGTACATATCGGGTGCTGGCGAAGATGTAACGGTGGCAGACCTGCTGGCGCAATCGTCTGAGATCGCCATTCCAGATTCAGTCAATGTCACCTTAGGCCGCGCCCGTGACACCCAGGAAAACGCTGCCGAATCGGCTGCATGGATCGAAACCAACACCATCAAAACGGTGCGCCTTGTCACCAGCTACTATCACATGCCCCGCGCCATGCTGCTGATGGAAGATGCAGCACCCAACGTCTCATTCTACCCGAGCCCGGTGGAGCCAGAGACCATCAATCGGAACAACTGGTGGAAGTCTGTACGTGGATTCGGCGTAATCGGGCGGGAGTTCTTGAAGTTCCTGGCGGCTAAAACGGGTCTGGTCTGATGGGCTTTATCCGCTCCGTTCTCTTCAACCTGACATTCGGCGTGCTGACGCTGGTAATGGCTATCGCTGGCTTACCGCTATTCCTCGGCCCCCGCCCTTGGATGGATTTCTATGGGCGGTTATGGGCAAAAGCCTGCCTCTGGTTGCTGAAACACATCGTCGGCCTCGACTATGAAATCCGGGGCGATGTTCCTAGTGGCGCCAGCTTAATCGCTGCCAAACACCAATCCGCCTGGGAAACGTTGGCGCTGGCCGCATTGCTTCCAGATTCAACCTTCGTCTTGAAGCGCATTCTGCTTTGGACGCCGCCATTCGGGCCCTATATGGCAAAGGTCGGCATGATCCCGATTGACCGCGGCGGTGGCTCCAAAGCTGTCCGTAAGATGCTGGCGGCTGCACGTGCAATGATGGCGGCAGACCGGCCAATTTTGATTTTTCCAGAAGGCACCCGCCGAGCGCCTGGCGCGCCGCCAGCATATCATCCAGGTGTCGCCGCCCTATATCGCGACCTTAAAACACCTGTGACGCCAGTCGCTGTTAATTCCGGCCTCTATTGGCAGCGGAATGCCTTCACTAAGCAGCAAGGCACGGTAATACTGGAGTTTCTGGACACCATACCACCCGGTATGGATCGCAAATCATTCATGCGCCAACTCGAAAACAGCATTGAGACGGCGACGGTACGGCTCATCAAGGAGGGTGAACAGAACGGCAGGGTCATCGGGCAGTAAGTCCGCAGCTGCCAGGTCAGCACGCAGCCCCGGTTCACCAGCGCCCATCGCCTCCATCCGATCCAGGCCATTCGCCAGATAATCGCGCGCCCGCCCGGCCCGGCCTCGCCCACTGGCGATAGCCGCAATCCGAACTGCCGGGTCCAGGCGACTGGCATAAGCGACGTCATGCCTATCGACGGTAAATGTTAGCGCGTGATGATCGCCAAGCACGCTTGTGGTTTGCACATTGGCCGGTTGGTAGATCGGGTAAATCAGCTCTCGTTGGAAAAGATACGCGATAACTTGTCGGCGATTCTCTGGTGCCACTTCAAACACGATGCCCCGGCAGGCCGTACCCTCTGCCGCTTCATCCAAACCAAACACCAGCCCTGGCCGTTCCGGGCTGCCGCGATAGGCTGATGACCAAACGCATAAACTCCGCTGATGCCCAAGCGCCAATCCTGGCGCATGGCGCACATAAGGAAAATCAGGCCGCCACATCAGTGAGCCATAGCCGAATACATAGAGCGGTCTTGCGGGAGAAGTCTGGCGGGACAAAGGCGGCGATTCCGTATCGACGGGAAACGCTCTATATCACGCTATGAATTGAGGGCCGAACCCGGCGCTCATGCTCGCCGCCACAAATGTCAGGGATGCCATGCGCCGCAGACTCCTCCTTACCTGTCTCTTATACACATCTGACGCTGCCGACGAAT
>CAJXVF010000624.1 GCA_913060845.1 uncultured Alphaproteobacteria bacterium
GTCGGCAGCGTCAGATGTGTATAAGAGACAGCCAGTTCCTTGCCCGGATCCGGCATAAAATCCCGATAAAGCACGGCAGCTGGGCGTAGCAAAACAAAATCAACAGCTTCGTTGATGGCGAAAACCATCCGGTTGGCGGGCTCAAACGGGTCATTGGCAGCCAGAACGTCAGCGCGATCCAGCGGATCTTCTGGAAGCGTTGCGCACCCGGCTGCAACACCTGCCACGGCAATCGCAAAAGCGGCATTGCGGATCGGCATTCCCAGTTTTCGTAGGCTGTATCGCATCATATTTCCGTCCTGCCGAATTTACACTGCCAATGCAGCGTTGCCTGAAGCGCGTCTATCCCGAAGCCGCGTCGAATCTTTTTAACCGCCCGACCAGCCTCATACCACAGATAACCATCATATAGAGCGATAAGGTTAATGCAAAGGTGACTACCTATAGAATTCGGCGGGGATGTGACACAGACTCCACATTTATGAGGCAGCAAAATCCATTGTAGCCCTGGAGATTTACCTATATAACGTAATCTGCATATAGATTGGGCTTTCGTTGGATAAATTTGTTATCATGTTGCGCGCCGCCGCCGAAAGCGCGCGCCTTAGAATGCTGGCGCTCTGCGCGGCGGGCGAGCTGTCCGTCACGGAGATCACGGACATCCTTGGCATGACGCAACCCGCCGTTTCCCGGCATCTCAAAATCCTGGCGGAGGCTGGCCTTCTGGTTCGCTTCAGGGAAGGCAATTGGGTGTTTTATCGCCTAGCCGATACTGGCGAGCCAGCGCGACTTGCCCGCGTCCTAGTGGATTCCTGCAATCCCGATGACCCTGTCCGCATCCGAGATGCCAATCGCCTTGCGGACGTCCGCGAGCGCCGCGCCCAGGATGCCCAGACCTATTTCCACGAAAATGCGCCGCGCTGGCATGATATCCGCGCGCTGCATGTCGATGAAGCAATGCTGGAAGCACGCCTGCAAGCGCTCTGCCCGGCAGATTTCATCAACGACTACCTTGATGTGGGCGTTGGCGCAGGGCGGATTCTGGAATTGCTGGCGTCTCGCGCCGGGCGTGCAGCTGGCCTTGATAATAATCATGCAATGCTCGCCCTTGCCCGTGACCGGATGGCTGCGGCCGGCCATGCGCACTGCAGCTTGCGCCATGGCGATTTATACGCGGCCCCCTTTGACGATGCGCGCTTCGACATGATCACCGCACATTTGGTGCTGCATTATCTGGATACCCCGGGCCAAGCAATCCGTGAAATGGCGCGACTGCTGGCGCCCGGCGGCGTTGTTATATTGGCTGATTTCGCCCCCCATAACCTGGACAGACTCCGCGAGGAGCACGCCCACCGACGGCTCGGGTTCTCCACCGCGCAAATTTCCCGCTGGCTTGAAGCCGCTGGGTTAATCTTGGATGCTGAGGAAGCGCTTCCTGGCGATCCGCTTACAGTATGCCTTTGGCGCGGTCGCAAACCCGCGCTTGCAGCCACCACAAACCTTGCCCCCGCAACAGAGAAAGGCGCGACAGCCCATGGCGCCGCCTGAAGTCAGCTTTGAATTTTTCCCGCCAAACACCGACAAAATGGCGGAGACGCTTTGGCGATCCGTCGAACGCTTGGCGTCGCTCAAGCCGAAGTTCGTGTCTGTTACCTATGGGGCCGCCGGCACCACACGCGAGCGCACCCATGCAACCGTCGAGCGAATTGTCCAAGAAAAAGGCCTAACTACTGCCGCTCACCTGACCTGCGTCGCCGCAAGTCGTGCCGAAGTCGACGCCGTGGCGGACCGCTATTGGGAGGCAGGCGTTCGCCATATTGTGGCGCTTAGGGGCGACATGCCGGAACCTGGCCAGACCTACACGCCAGCGGCGGACGGATACGCCTATGCATCCGGCTTGGTCGCTGGATTGCTAGACCGACATGACTTCGAGATCAGCGTGGCTGCATACCCCGAGAACCATCCAGAAGCCCGCAACGACGATGACGAGATAGAAAACCTTCGCCGGAAGCAGGAAGCAGGTGCCGCCCGGGCCATCACACAATTCTTCTTCAACACGGAAGATTTCCTGCGTTACCGGGACCGGATGGCCGCTGGTGGTGTTGATATTCCGCTAGCGCCAGGCATTCTGCCCGTGACGAACTTCGCCGCCATGGTGCGGTTTGCTGGGCGTTGCGGTGCCAGCG
>CAJXVF010000625.1 GCA_913060845.1 uncultured Alphaproteobacteria bacterium
CTTCCGCGTCATTACACACGAGAAGTTTCCGGTTCTGGAGTGAGCGCGGTATAACAGCGAAATCCTGGTCATCCGCTCGCCGGTGCTTGTTGGCCGTGTGATCAATCGCCTGAACTTGGTGAACGACCCTGAATTCAATCCAGCCCTGAGGCCACAAGGCGGCGGCTTAAATTTGAACCTGGCCGAGCGCTTTGGCCGCGCACCACCCCCGGCGCAGACTGAGGAGGCGCTGCTGCAAATTCAGCACAGTCGCGTCGTTGAAGCGGTTCAAGAACAGCTGACCGTCGCGCGCGCTGGGCGGAGCCGTGCCATCAATATCCGATTTGTCTCGACCCGTCCTGCAACGGCAGCGAAGGTCGTGAACGCCCTGGCGGATACGTATCTGGCGGATCAACTTGCGGGTAAATTTCAGGCGACCAATCGCGCGCAAGACTATCTGGATGCGCGCGTCGGCGAATTTCGTCAGCAGGTTCAGCAGGCGGAACAAGCGATTGTGGCCTATCGTATCCGTGCCGGGCTTGTTGGTACGGCGGTCGGCACGGTGGCCTCGCAGCAATTATCGCTGCTGAACACGCAGCTTGTCCTGGCACAGACCCAGAAGGCAGAGGCAGAGGCGCGGCTTCGGCAGATTCAGCAGTTGACGTCTGGGTCCGGCAATGGGGCAGAGTCCGCGATTGAAGTGCTGGCTTCACCTTTGATCGTGAACCTGCGCGGACGGGAAACTGAGGCCGAGCGGAAGATCGCCGAACTCAGCCAGGAATACGGCGAAAAACACCCACGCATGATTTCAGTACGGGCTGAACTTAGGGATATCCAGACCCGCATCCGGGACGAAGTCGCCAAAATTGTTTCCTCCCTGGAGAACGAAGTCGCGGTTGCTCAAGCCCGGCAGGGCTCGCTGACATCCAGTGTCCGCCAGTTAGAACAAACTGCCGCCCGGCAGGGTGCGGATGAAGTGCAGCTTCGCGCCCTTGAGCGGGAGGCAGAGGCGGCGCGTCGGTTGTTTGAGCACTTCGTCACCCGTGCGAGCGAAACGTCATCACAAGCTGATGTGCAGCGCCCAGACGCCCGCATCCTTGCCCGTGCCGATATCCCAACGGCACCGACATTCCCAAAGCCGGGAATCATCCTGCCCATTGCAGGCCTGCTCGCCTTGTTTGCCGGCATTGCTTTGGCGCTGCTCGTGGAGCAGTTGGATCGTGGGTATCGTTCTGGTGAGGAGATTGAGCAGCAGCTTGGCGCTGGTGTTCTGGCGCTTGTGCCTCAGCTCTCCAAACGTCTCAGGTTGACGACAACGCCTGAAAATTACGTGTTGGATAAGCCCATTTCGTCGTTTGCTGAGGCGCTAAGGTCCGTGGACACGGGCGTGCGCCTCTCCAACATCGATGCGCCGCCGAAATCCGTGTTGATCACCTCATCCATGCCGAAGGAAGGCAAAACCACGCTTGCGATGGCATGGGGCCGGATGTTGGCGAAGAGTGGCCGTAAAGTGCTGTTGATTGATGCAGATTTGCGCCGCCCGCGCGTCACGCAAGTGTTGAGTTCACCAAAGGCGCGGGGCCTCGTGGATGTGTTGAGTGACGGCCTGCCTGTCGCGGAAGCCATACAGGTTGATCAACCGTCCGGCCTGCATTTGCTGCCCGCTGGCCACGAGGTTGCAAGTCCGCCAGAGATGCTGGGATCTGAACAGATGGGGCAGCTGCTCCGTGCATTGGAAGCGGAATATGATCTGGTGCTAATTGATTCAGCGCCGGTCTTGGTCGTGTCTGATTCCAGGGCGTTGGCGCATAATGTGGACGCGGTCGTGTTTGTCGTCCGCTGGGCGTCAACCCGGCAGGAGGTCGTAGCGAACGGCTTGAAGCAGATGCGGGAAGCAAGCGCAAAGCTGGCTGGTGTCGTGCTGTCCGGTGTGAATGTCCGGCGTCATGCGCGTTATAGCTATGGCGATTCCGGCTATTATTCTGGCGCTGCCAGCAAGTATTATCGGAATTAGACGCGTGAGCCGTGTGCTGCACATTGGAGCGAGCGCGGGTGCTATAATTGGCGGGCTGTTGCTGGTTGCTGGGGGCTTCCTCGTACTGCCCCAAGCAATGTCTCGCCCCGCACTCGACGGCCTTCAGGCCCATGCTGCCCCTGTCTCTTATACACATCTCCGAGCCCACGAGACCTC
>CAJXVF010000626.1 GCA_913060845.1 uncultured Alphaproteobacteria bacterium
CTACACCTCTCTATTCGTCGGCAGCGTCAGATGTGTATAAGAGACAGGACTTGGGAACCAATGCCCAGATGCATTCGCCCATTGGAGGCTTTGTGCAAATCCCAGGCGGCATGGGCCATGATTGTTGGGCTGCGAGGAAAGGCAATGGCCACGGCCGTGCCGATCTCTACCCGTTCTGCGGCAACGGCAAGCGGCGGGAACGGCCCATGCGCATTCTCCAGCGCTACAATGCTATCGAATCCAGCTTGCTCAGCGGCCATGGCTGTTGATTGCGCAGCGAGAAGATCATTATTGGGGAGATGTAGTTCGATACGCGTAGGGGGGCCTCAACTATGCGGCCAGTTCCCTGTGTCAGAATGACAATGCGATGCCGCCTGTTACGGCCACGCCGTCTGTCTTTTCAGTAGCGGAGCCTTGCTCACTGTACTGAAGGCTACCACGAGCGGCTATCCCCGGGCTTAGCCGGTAGGTCGCGCCAAGTTCTAGCGCATCCTTTTCTTTTCCAGCTGCGATATCTTCGTCATAGACATAGCCGATGGTCGCAGAAAACGGCCCACCGGAATAACCGACACTGGCACCGTAGCTTTTCTTTGGTCCGGTGTTCTCGCCCTCGGCACCCTCATAAGCGCCTTCGACTGTGAAGCCGCCAAACCCTAAACGCACGCCAACACCGAGTTTCTCAGCATCTTCGCCGGCTGCGACATTTCTGGAATTTGGTTTTTGGAAGGATGCAGAAGCACCGACCTTGACGCTGCCAATTGACTGCTCAAGTTGCAGCGTGTTGGGCTTCTTTTCATCGGTGCCGTCGAAATATTGCAGCATGAAGCTAGGCGAATCGTCAGGCTTATCCTCCGCCAGCGCCGGGACGGCGGGCAGGGATAGTGCGATAATCGTTGACGCTATAAGTAAGCGACGCCTCAACGAACGGCCTCCACATGAACTTTCAAGCCTAAACTGTGGCCCGTTATAGATTTATGACGCGTTAAGGTCCATCCGTCCCGCGATCACATTTCGGAGTACTTCATTCGATCCACCGCCAATTGGGCCAAGACGGGCTTCGCGGAACAGTCGTTGCATCTCACCTTCGATGTATCCAGCACCACCCATGACTTGCATTGCGAGGTCGGCGACGCGGTAGTTATTGTCCGTTGAAACGATCTTGGCAGTGGTGGTTTCCATTACCGCTGCCTCGCCTGCATCCAGCATGTCTGCGGCATGAAATACGGCGAGGCGGGCCGTCTCCGTCAAGTTATGCATGTCGGCGAATTTATGGCTGACGGCTTGATACTTTGCGATCTTCGAACCGAACGCGACCCGGTCCCGCGCAAAATTCCTAGCGACATCAATGCAGCGCAAAGATGCACCGCCGCCGTTTGCAGCCAGCAGCAGGCGCTCCTGGTTCAAGCCGCGCATGAGCATTGGCCATCCGCCGCCTTCTTCACCGAGCAAATATTCTTTGGGGGCGTAAACGTTATCCAAGAACACTTCGTTCGGGCGGCTGGTCAACGTGCCGAGTGAGTTCATGGGGCGGATTTCAACGCCCTCCGCCTTCGTATCCACAATGATGAGCGAGAGGCCGCGCCGGCCCGCGTCTGGGTCCGTCTTTACGGAAACTACGATATAATCCGCCACATGGGCGTTGGTGATGTAGATTTTTTGGCCCGTGATCCGGTAGCCATCTCCATCGCGAACCGCGCGGGTGCGGATGCCTGCTGCGTCTGACCCACTCTCCGGTTCCGAATAGGCAATCGCCATCTTCAGCTTGCCCTCAATCAACTTCGGCAGCATTTCAGCCCGAACTTCCGAGTTCGCATGATGCGCCAGATGCCCGCCGCCATAGATCGCAGACGTCATGTAGGCGGAGCGGATGCCGAAGTGCCAATAGCCAAGCGCTTCAATGAACACAGCCATATCTTTGTTGGAAGCGTTGGCACCGCCCCATTCTTCGCCGAAGGGTAATGCCAGCCAGCCGTCAGCGGCAAGCGCTTGGAACGCCTCCTCTGGTTCTTGCTTGGCAGCGTCTAATTCGACGATCTTGGATTGGGGAAGGACGCGTTGCAGCAGGCCCAACACATTATCGCGGATCATCACCTGTTCGTCTGTGAAGCCAAAGGTCTTATAGCTGTCTCTTATACACATCTGACGCTGCCGACGAATAGAGAGG
>CAJXVF010000627.1 GCA_913060845.1 uncultured Alphaproteobacteria bacterium
CCCGGCGCTCTATCACATTGATTGCGGGCAATTTATCCCGACCAATCTGATTCAGATTGGTCGGGAATTGCCCTAGTCTTCTAGCTCCGCTAAAATTTCGGCCCGGTGTGAATCCATGTCCGGAACCGCGCTGCGCGGGTCATCTGCGGCCAGCTTTGCCGCACCCGGCACATTCACAAAAGGCAGTGGTGGCGCACCGGGGATATCTTTCATCCAGCGAACGCTTTCAACGGCAGCGACGTGGGGATCACGTGCAGCGGTAGGATAATCGTTGACGATGGCGTGCGGGACGTCCGCTTTGGCGAATGCGGCTGACAGATCCTGCACCTTCCAAGATGCAATAGCGACACGGATAGCGGCGATCATATCGTCCGCATTAGCCCTACGCCCTTCGACCGATTGCAGGCGCTCATCTGTGGCGAGGCCTGGCAGGTACAGCACCTGGCAAAGACCCTGATAGAACTTCTCCCGCATGATGGAGATATTCACATACCCGTCCGCGGCCTGATATGTGCCCGTCGGCGGCAGGGGGCTGCCTTTAGGCGGGCTTGGGTCAAGCTCCCGTGTAATCATGCCCTGCTGTTGATAGAGCAACATCGCCTGCATCAGGCTGACATCCAGCCGCCGCCCGCCGCCATGCATTGCGCGCCCAAAGAGTGCTGTTACGAGGGTTTGATAGGCGATCAGCCCAGTCGTGTAGTCCGGCACGGGAAATTCAATCCGCTTCGGCGCGCCGTCCTTGTCCGGGTTGGAGACCATGAGGCCGGAGAATGCCTGAAGCACTGCATCGGTTGCGGGGCGGTCTGAATAGGGGCCTTCTTGGCCGAACCCGGTAATCGAGAGGTAGACGAGGTCTGGGTTCTCAGCTTTCATCGCTTCATATCCAAGGCCCAGTCGATCTGCGACTCCGGCGCGATTGCTTTCCATGAACACGTCCGCTTTGGCCGCCAATTTGCGCACTACAGCAAGCCCATCGCTGGATTTAAGGTCAGCCGTGATCGCGCGTTTGCCGCGATTGCAGGCGAGATAGGCTGCACTGCGCGCGCCAACAGGCACACCTATCCGTCTGGACCAATCGCCTTCTGGCGGCTCGACTTTGACGACATCGGCACCGTTTTGCGCCATCAACATTGCGCAATAGGGGCCTGCGAGGCCTTGTGTTAGGTCTACGATTTTAATGCCGTCGAAGGCGGGTTTGATCGTCATGTGGTCCACTCGTGAATTTTTAACTTGCTGCAGTCTTTGCCGGCGGGGGTTAGGGCACGGAAATCTGTGTCGCCAGCGGCTTGGAGGGTCAACGCGTCGTCCCAGAAAATGGGTCGCGTGAACGCTGCCTCCACATCAAACTGGCGAGCAGCACCCATTTTCACGCGTTCTGCGAACAGCAGCGTGAAGCCTAACAGGCCTTGGGCGATTGGCGCGCGCATACCGATTTCGGCAGCGGCGACAGGGTCGTGATGGCCCTCTAGGTGGGGGAATTCAAAGCTATAGCCGCTGACCATTTCAGGCGTCAGTTGAAGAGTGCGCAGCGTTCGAAACGCAGTGCTGTCTGGCTCAGGCGGCCGTGCGGCCGGGTTTGCGGGGAGCGGCACGGGGTCCAGGATCAGGCTTTGGTGGTCAATGCGGATTGGGACAGAGCCATCTGCTCGCGTGAAAGCGAAATCAATGTTGATATAGCGTCCGCGCTTGGCAGGACGAAGCGCCTCAACGGTCGCGTGGACCATAAGCGCCTCGCCAAGCGGCACTGGCTCCGATTGGCGAACACGAACACCCACATGCAGCCGTTTTGCCCCAAGCGCCTCTCGCGGGCGAGCGCCATGCAAGCAGTCGTTCGATAGGACAGAGGCATCCAGCATGTCGCCGAACATAGTCCCATCAATGCCTGCGAATTTGTGATACGTGGCCTGCCGCGTCTGATCGACCGAGGTTTCCCACACCGGTAGAGCATAGCCAACGGTTTCATGGGCAGGCAGGTCTTGCGGAGTGGCATCAGCCATAGTTTGGGGTCCTTTTTTCGATAAATGCCGCAACGCCTTCTTGGAACGCATCACTGGCGCGGACTTGATCGCCGAGCATTTGCTCCAATGGTTCGCGAGACGCAGCTTCATCCGCCATCATGCTGCCTGTCTCTTATACACATCTGACGCTGCCGACGAAT
>CAJXVF010000628.1 GCA_913060845.1 uncultured Alphaproteobacteria bacterium
ACGAGATGTAGAGAGGTCTCGTGGGCTCGGAGATGTGTATAAGAGACAGGGATTCGCCGCCGAGCCCCATGGTGTTTGCCTCTAGCAGCCGATCAACGACCTCTTTCGCCATATAGCGGGACATGGCCGCGCGCATCCGCTTTTCAGATGTGATGTCCTCAAAGGCGAGGACGCAGCCAAGCGGTTCATCTTTGATTCCACGCAGTGGCGAAACTGTAAGGTTGATAGACACTTTGGAGCTATCGGGCATCACGAAATCCGCATCGGCATGGTAATCGTCCGCGCCGGTGCGAGTTACATAATCGATGCTCTTGAGGATCCATTCATTGCGCGCGCCGAACAGGGTATCAGCTTCACGCGGGGCGTTGACCGTGTTTGCCAAGCCGATCCCAAGAATGCGCTCTGCCGATTCATTGGCTTTGACGAGTGCGCCATTTGCATCCAGCGTCACGACACCGTTCGACAAGGATTTCAGGATGCCTTCGTTATAGTTCTTCAGTGACAGCACGTCTGAGAACAGCTGAGCGTTCTGTAAGGCGACGGCGAGTTGGGATGAGAATGCGCGTACGCGCCGCTCTTCATCCGGCCCAAATGGCCCACTGCGCTTGTTCAGCGCTTGCACCACGCCAACGGATGCGCCGTTTCGGTCTAGGATTGGTGCGGCCAGGATTGAACGGGTGTTGAAGCCCGTCGCTTTGTCTACGGCCTGATTGAAGCGCGGGTCCGCATAGGCGTCCGGCACATTGTCAATTTTGTGGCTCATGAACGCAGCGCCCGCCACACCGGCACTGGTTGGAATGCGTATTTCTTTCACATCGCCGCCGCTGGCGACGCGGGAGACAAGTTCGTTCTTGTCTGGGTCCAGCACGAAGATGGTGGCGCGTTCGCAGTCCAGCAGCTCCATGGTCGCATCACCGACACGGTTGAGCAGGCGGTCCAGGTCTAATTCTGAGGAGACCCATTCCGCCATTCCCAGCAGCTTGGTTTCATCCTGTTTTGCGCGTTCCAGCCGCTCATGCAGCCAGGCTTTCTCCAGCGCGGATGCCGCTTGCCGGGCCATGGTCAGGGTTTGGTCCTGATCGACCTCCGTAAAGGGGCCGCCAGCTTTGTTTAGAAGCTGCACAACGCCAACCGTCCGACCGTCCGCCGCTAGAACGGGTGCTGCCAGGATAGTTTCGGTTTTGTAGCCGGTGGACTTATCGACCGCACGATTAAAGCGCGTGTCGGCATAAGCGTCATCGATGCGTTCTGCGCGGCCAGATTTAAACACCGCACCTGCAATACCGCCATTCTGCGGTATCCGAATTTCCAGCACACCACTATCGCTGGCCACGCGGGAGAACAGTTGCCGTGTTTCAGCATCATGCAGGAAGAGCGTTGCCCGATCTGCGCCGAGCGCCGCCGCCATCAAGCTGACCAGGCGCGGCAGAATAGCGTCCAACCCGCCGGAGCCATTGACGGCTTCCGCAACTTGATTCAGCAAGCGACTCTGCCGCAACTCCGCCAGGAGTTGGTCAGCTAAGGCATGGTCCCCGGCGACGAGCCGCGCCGCCAAGGCTGCGTCGTCTGCCGAACCAGTCTTGTTTTGTGACGAATCCGGCATATTTGTTCCGAACGTTCCGCAGTTTATTTGCGGCGGCTCTAAAGGACTGGTAGGCAAGCATACTGTGCTACGGCGACTTCGCCAATGCTGGTATTAATGCGCTACCATTAATGGGCCGCCAGAATTCGTTTTTACTCTCAGGAGCTTCGTCCGCCATGGTGTTTTGGATCTCTGCCGCAGTTGTCGCACTTGTTATCGCGGGCTGGACCATGATGCGCATGTTCTCGGCGCGGCCAAAGCCAGTATGGCCAACGGCGATGATGTTCGCAGTTGCTGCAATCGCTAGCCTTGGCGCAGCCGTGCAGGCGACAGTCGCCAGTTTGGAGACGCCGGACCGGCCAAGCCAACGCCCGGCAGACCCTGTCGCTGTTGCGTCCAATCATGCAGACGGCACAGAGGCCCCGGCAGATAGTTTCGAAGCGTTGATCGCTCAATTGGAAATCCGCCTGAAGGATAATCCAAAAGACGCAAAGGGATGGGGCCTGCTTGGCCGCTCTTATGTCGCCATGGGGCTGTCTCTTATACACATCTGACGCTGCCGACGAATAGAGAGG
>CAJXVF010000629.1 GCA_913060845.1 uncultured Alphaproteobacteria bacterium
CGGCATACGAGATGTAGAGAGGTCTCGTGGGCTCGGAGATGTGTATAAGACACAGGTGACACGTAGCGGCATGGTGTTAATGCCATGAATGACATTTGAGAGTGTGCGCTCCGCTTTCCCTGCTAGTTCAAATGTTAAGTTGCGTGCGAGAATTTCTTCCCACAATACTCGTATCTGCATTTCAGCGAGGCGGTTGCCCACACAGCGATGAATACCGAAACCAAACGACAGGTGGTGCCTTGGATTTTTGCGGTCGACGATAAATTGATCTGGGTTTTCTATGGCTTCTTCGTCGCGGTTGCCTGAGAGATACCACATGATGACCTTGTCGCCCGCGTGGATTTGCTTGCCTGCAAGCTCGGCGTCCTGGGTCGCGGTGCGACGCATGTGAATGATCGGCGATTGGAAGCGGATGGTTTCTGGCACCAGCTTTGGCACAAGGCCGGGGTCCACTTTCAGCTTTGCCCATTCATCAGGGTTCTGGCTCAAATACCAAAGTCCGCCGCTCATGGAATTTCGCGTCGTGTCGTTACCGCCGACGATCAGCAGCGTCAGGTTGCCCATGAATTTCTTCAGGGTCATATCCTGGGTGGCCGGGGAGTGTGCCATCATGGAGATCAGATCAAATTTTGGCTCGGCGGCGGCACGCTCGTCCCAAAGAACTTTGAAGTAAGCCGCCATTTCTTTCAGCTTCTCGAACTTCTCGAACTCATCACGTACAAGAGCGTCCGGCGCATCGAAATCAGTAAAGGTTGATAAATCGGACCAGAACGTCAGTTTCCGCCGTTCCGCCCATGGGAAGTCAAACAGCGTCGCCAGCATCATGGCCTGGAAGAGGAGGGCCTGACGGGGATCGTGTTCAGCCTGCCAGCAAATTCCGCCTTCCGCCTCACAGAAGACTTCGCTCGCAACGTCATCGCGAATATGTAGCCTAACCTGGCTTCTTTAGCCGTTCCCGATGCGCGATATAGAGGCCGCAAAGAATGATCAGCGCGGCACCCGCCCAGGTCGTGGATGGCGGGATATCACCAAAGACAAGAAAGCCCAGCAGCGTCACGCCAACAAGCTCGCAATAAAAGAACGGCGACACGACAGAGGCAGGGGCGCGGGCATAGGCCTTCACCACGAGATAATGGCGGATGCCGCCGAGCAACCCGATAGCTGCAAACGCGCCCCATGCGACCCAGTCGCCGGGCGCCGGTGGCACATAGTTCCACGGGGCCACCAGCAGGCCAGCCACAAGGCCAACCAGAACTGTATAAAACGACGATGTGGCCTCGCTGTCGGAGCCTGCGCCTAGACGGGTCAATATCTGATAGATCGCGAACAAGAAAGCCGCGCCCAGCAGCAATAGATATTCGATTTGGAACCCGCCGCTGCCCGGTTGAATAACGATGAGCGCGCCTGTGAATCCCAGGATTACTGCGGCCCAGCGGTGCAGCCCCACCTTTTCCCGCAGCATCGGGATCGACAGGATCACAACAAACACTGGCGCCGTGAAGTTAATCGCCCCCGCCGTCGCTAAAGGTACGGCGCTGACAGCGGAAATCCACAGCATGGTTGATGCAAAGAGCAGCGCTGAACGGGCGAGATGCAGCCAAGGCCTGTTCGCTCGGAACATGCTGACACCATGTTGCGGTAGGAAAAACAGCAGCATCCAGAAGGCATGGCCGATGGATCGAAACAGGATGATCTGGAAAACAGGAAAGTCGCCCGCCAGAAATTTCGTCGCCGTTTGGGTGAGCGGTGCGAAGATGACGGAAGACAGCAGAATGAACACAATGCCGAGCCCGATGGCGTTGGTTCTCAAAGAACCGGTCATGCCATTTGATCAGCGCGGTCTTGCTCGATTAGGGCCTTGTCGCGGGCTTCTGGAGGGCCGAAGCCACCGCCGCCTGGCAATTCCAGTACGATGACATCGCCTTTGTTTAGATGAAACGGAACACCACCTTCGACCTCTCTGCCATTCACTAATATCCGTTCCAAGCTGCCGTTCGCGCCGCCATTCCGTCCAACTGGTGGGTGCTTCAATCGCTGTGACAGAACGGAAAGCGTGACGGGGCGGTTGCTCACTATCTCCATCGCTACACGCTGGCCGAGCCCACCGCGGAATTGTCCAGCACCGCCTGATCCGGGCAAGAAGGATTTCTCTAG
>CAJXVF010000630.1 GCA_913060845.1 uncultured Alphaproteobacteria bacterium
GTATTCCGCACCCCGGTAAAGCTCGGTATGACCTTTTTGACGGCCAAAGCCTTTGGCTTCTAAGACCGTCAAGCCTTTAACGCCGGTTTCAGACAGTGCGTCTTTCACATCATCAAGTTTGAACGGCTTGATCACCGCCTCAATCTTTTTCATCAACCTGCTCTCGCATCCATAATCGCCCGGCGCGCCTTTTCAGGCAGTGCGCGCTCTTGTTTATAGCAAGGCTTATGCCATGCCGTCCAAGCCTTGGCGAGCCTTGTATTCTTAGTTATTTCGGTTGCTGGTGCCGTAAAACACAGCACCGCATGTGGCTAATAATTAGGCATAAGCCGAAGTATTAATCATTTGCTCGCTCTAAGAGCTTTTGCATCCGGCCCATCGCGTCTTCGATCTGCTCAGCACTTGCCGCATAGCTGAACCGGATAAAGCCTTCGCCAAGTGCGCCAAAACTGGTGCCAGCGACCACGGCGACGCCTGCCTGCTCCAGCAATTGCGTCTGCAGCGCTTTCGCATCCATGCCGGTGCCGGTGATGTTCGGGAATGCATAAAATGCACCGCCCGGCTCTGCACAGCGCACGCCCGGAAGCGCATTTAGCGCATCAACGATTAAGCGACGGCGCTTATCAAACGCGACCAGCATTCCGTCCACTTCGTCTTGCGGCCCGTTCAACGCTGCAATGCCCGCAAACTGCGTCGGCGCGTTGACGCAGGAATGGCAGTTTACCGCCAACTTCTCCACGTGGCCGATCAGCTTCTCTGGCCAGATCGAATAGCCGAGACGCCATCCGGTCATTGCGTAGGTTTTGCTCCAACCGTTCAGGACGATCAGCCGATCGCGCAATTCCTCATAGGCCAGCATGGAAGCGTGCTGACGACCGTCATAGAGCATGCGGTCATAGATTTCGTCGCTCATCACGACGACGTTTGGCCATGCGGCAAGACCGGCGGCCAGCTTGTCCAGCTCTTCCTTCGGCGTGACGCCGCCAGTTGGGTTGGCGGGCGTGTTCATGATGATCAGCCGCGTTTTCGGCGTGATCTGCGACAGGACCTCATCGGCACTGAACGCAAAGCCTTTTTCTTCCAGCAACCGCATGGGCACGGGTGTAGCACCCGCATAGCGGATGACACTTTCGTAGATTGGGAAGCCGGGATTCGGATAGATGATCTCAGCACCAGGCTCCGCGAACATCATCACTGCGAAGAACATGGTGGGCTTGCCACCCGGCATGATCATGATGTTTTCGGGATCGATGACCGCACCCCGGCGCTTCAGCGTGTCAGCCGCGACAGCCTCACGCAGTTCTGGAATGCCCTTCGCCGGCGTGTAGCCATGATGCCCGTCCCGCATAGCCTTAATCGCCGCTTCGACGACATGGCCTGGGGTTTTGAAATCCGGCTGGCCGATGCCCAGATTGATCACATCTTTTCCGGCAGCAGAGAGCTTGGCAGCGCGCGCCAACACCTCAAATGCGGTTTCGGTGCCAAGGTTGTTCAGATTTTCGGCCAATTGCATGGGATATCGGGCTTTCGCTAGAGGAATCAGAACCAAGAATTTCCGCCAGACTATGCCGCCGAGCACGCCTGTTGAGAAGAGGGCGCAAATGCATATTGACGTCGGCCTATGGTTCCGCGTAAATCCTGGCTCTCGCTGGCGCGTCGCTGGCTTGCGTGTGGTGCCTGTAGCTCAGTTGGTTAGAGCGCCTGGTTGTGGTCCAGGAGGTCGCCGGTTCAAATCCGGTCAGGCACCCCAATTTTTCTTAGCCGCTTTCTCAAGCCATCGCTAAGATCATTCGCGCCAATCCGCATACTTGCCGATGGACGCGCTTTTTCATGTCAGACACCGAAAAGAAACCGACTGCCCGCCCGCCGATCCGGGACGCTGCAACGCTTATAATCGTTCGCATGAAAGGCAATGAGCCCGAAGTGCTGATGGGTGAGCGCAGCTCTGGCCATGTTTTCTTCCCGCACCATTATGTTTTTCCTGGCGGCCGGGTGGAGCGCGCGGATGGGTTTGTCCAACCCGCGTCTCCTTTACGCCCTGCTGTGCTGGAGCGCTTGTCCGTTTCCGCAACGCCGCACCGCGCGCAGGCCCTAGCGCTCGCCGCCGTCCGCGAGACATTCGAAGAAGCCGGGCTGGTTATAGGCGAGAAG
>CAJXVF010000631.1 GCA_913060845.1 uncultured Alphaproteobacteria bacterium
CGAGATGTAGAGAGGTCTCGTGGGCTCGGAGATGTGTATAAGAGACAGCGCTAGAGGATGGGGCAGAGCCGGAAATAGCTGCCATCTATGAGGAATTACGGAAGCGGGCGGACGCTGATCTAGCACGTCTGGGCGCTGGTGGTTCGCCTACCTGGACGCGGTATGGCTACCTTCGATATCGCGGGCAAGGCTATGAAATCCGCGAAAACTTACCGGACGGCCCGATTGACGCCGCGTTCCCAGCGGCGGCGGCTGCAGCATTTCATGCGGCATACGAACAAGCTTACGGTTATCACGATGAGGCGGCGGCGATTGAAGCCGTTGACTGGCACCTCGTCGCGACCTTGCCGAAACCCGCTGGCGCGCTTGATTTTGGTTGGAGAGCGCCAGAAGGCGTTATGCCAAAGCCCCGCACGCGCCCAACATGGCAGCCTGAAGCGGGCGGCTTCGTTGATACTCCGATCTATGATCGGCAGCAGCTACCGGCAGGGGCTGCGATCAAGGGGCCAGCGATCATTGAGGACCCGGAATCTACGCTGGTTGTGCCGGGAGGCATGTTGGCGACTGTTACTGAACGCGGCCATATTTTGATCGACATTGGCCAGATGGATGCGGATGGGAGCAATGCAGCATGACGATTGATCCAATCACGCTGACGGTCGTCTGGAATGGCTTGCTGTCGATCGCCGAGGAAATGGGCTCAACGCTCCGCCGTACAGCTTTCTCAGAAGCCGTGCGCGAGGGCGAGGATTTTTCAACAGGCGTATTTGACGCTCAGGCCCGCCTGGTCGCCCAGGGCAATTTTACGCCAGGGCATCTTGGGTCCATGCCTTATGTCGTAAAAACGGTGCTGGAGTACTTCCCAGCCAAGACGCTGCAACCGGGCGACGGTATTCTCCTGAACGATAGCTTTCTGGGCTCCGGCCATTTCCCGGATTGCTTCCTAGTTAGCCCTTCATTCCTGAAAGACCGGATCGTCGGCTATGTCGTCACAACAGCGCATCATATTGATGTTGGTGGCGCAGCGCCTGGGTCCCAACGGGTGCATGGGGTGACGGAAGCTTTCCAAGAAGGCCTGCGCATCCTGCCAGTGAAGCTCATACGCGGCGGCGCATTTGACCAAGACTTGCTCAGGATGATCCTCGGTAATGTCCGCGTGCCGGAGAAGGTTGAAGGCGACCTTCGCGCTCAGGCGAATGCCACGCGGGCAGGGGCGGCGCGGCTCTCCACATTGTTTGACGAACAGGGCGTAGACATTGTTGAGGCTGCTCATGAGGCAATCCTGGACCGGTCCGAGCAACGGATGCGCGAACTAATCGGCGACATTCCCGATGGGCGATACTCGTTCGAAGACCAACTGGATGATTACGGGCCGGATACGCCGCCAATTATCGTCGCCGTTGATGTGACAGTTGCAGGTGATGAGGTCGAAGTGGATTTCTCTCGGTCCAGCGATCAGGTCCCCGCAGCGCTGAATTCCTACATCAACTACACACGCGCCTACACAATGTTTGCCGTGAAGGTGTTCTGTGATGCCCTGCTTCCGCAGAACCATGGCGGCATGCGGCCAATTCATACTGTGGCGCGGGAAGGCAGCTTCTTTAACCCGAAGTTCCCGGCCTCCAGCGGCGGCCGAGCGGCAGTGCAAATACGGATATTTGACGCGATCAATGGAGCCCTCTCACAAGCCTTGCCGCATCGGGGCATGGGGGCTTTTAGCCATTGGAGCAATCCCAACATTGGCGGAACGGACCCTGAAACGGGCAAGCCGTTCGTCATGTATGACCTGGGGTTTGGCGGCTATGGCGGCCGTGCGGACAAAGATGGTGCCGAAGGTCTGGCCCCCGTCATGAACTGCCGGAATATCCCGGTGGAAGTGCATGAAACCAACACGCCAGTGCGGATTCATCGGCTAGAACTGATGGCGGATAGCGGTGGTGCGGGCAAATACCGGGGTGGCACAGGCCTTCGCAAAGATGTTGAGTTGCTGGCTGAAAGTGCAGTCATGACCGGGCTTGGTGACCGCCATTTGAACCCACCGTTTGGCATATTCGGCGGAAAACCCGGTGCGCTTGCCCATACCATTCTCAATCCAGATGGAAATGCCCCGGAGCTTGGTTCTAAGGAAGTTGTCAGTTT
>CAJXVF010000632.1 GCA_913060845.1 uncultured Alphaproteobacteria bacterium
AGAGAGGTCTCGTGGGCTCGGAGATGTGTATAAGAGACAGGATTGTTGAGCGCTATATCAAGCCGGAAGAACTTGGCGATTTTGAAGAAGTCTTCGTGACAGGCACGGCCGCTGAAGTCACGCCAGTCGGCGAGATCGATCAGCACCGTTTCACACCGGGTAAAATCACGGAAGCGCTGCTGCTCGACTACGAGACTTTGGTCCGCACGCCGCCGGCCGCCGTCGCCGCTGAATAGCGGGACGGCAGTTATAGGTCTTTCAGAATTTCGTCCCGGTGCTGGTCTAGCATCGGGGGCGGGCGGTCGGCTTTGGGGCCGTCGACATTGGCCTTAAACCCAGCACCAACGCCCATCAACGGGCGTTCGATGCCGGGAATGCCGGTGAATTCCAGCAGCACATCCCGGTGCTTCAGGGCCGGATGATCCAGCACTTCGTTGACCGGCAGCTGCGGTGCAGCGGGGACGCCACAGGCGGCTAGGCGTTTTTCCCATTCAAAGGCGCTGGCGCTGGCGAGCCCGGCTTCCATCTCGATCTTGACCTGGGCACCGTTGGCCCTCCGGGCCTCGGTATCGACGAAGCGGACGTCCTCAGCCAGACCATCCCGGCCAATTGCTTTGCAGACGCCGCGCCAATGGCCGTCTGTCAGCGCGCTAATCATCAGTCGCCCATCGCCGGTTTCGAACAGGCCTGCTGTCGGCAGGAACGCTGGGGATGAATTCCCAATCAGCGGCTGAATTTCGCCGGTCGCCTTGTAATTCACGAACGGCTGCGCGGCCATTGTGATGGCGGTGTCGAGCATCGCTACGTCCAAATGTTGGCCTTCGCCTGTCTGGCTACGACGGAAAAGTGCGGACGCCACGGCGAACGCCGCCGTCATGCCCGTCGCCATATCAACAACGTTGAAGCCGACGCGGGTTGGTCCAGATTCTGGATGGCCCGTCAGCGCAATCATGCCCGATGTTGCCTGAATTGCACCGTCATAAGCGGGCGCGCCAGCGTAGGGCCCGTTCTGACCGTAGCCAGAAATTGAGCAATAAACGATGTCCGGCTTAACGGTCTTCGCCCACTCATAGCCAAAGCCCAGTCTGTCGATGGCACCAGCTTTAAAGTTCTGCACGACGACGTCTGCGCTCGCGACGAGCTTTTCCAGGATTTCTTTGGTCTCGGGCGCTTTCAGGTCGAGTGCGATGGAGCGTTTGCCTGCGTTAACGCTGAGGAAAATCGCAGACATGCCAAGCTTGCCAATATCGCTATCCGCCATGATGCCGCGACCCTGATCGCCGCCCATCTTGCCGTCTCTACCCGGCTGCTCAATCTTGATGACGTCAGCGCCGAGCAGCGCCAATTGTTCGGCGCAGAACGGGCCTGCCAGAACTTGTGTGAAATCAATTACCCGTATTCCTTCAAACGCGCGCGCCATGCGGCTCTCTCCCAATCAAATCTGTTCGATGGTGAACAGCATAAGCCGGGGCGGAGGGAAAACGCTACTCGCAGGCGCACACCGGTTGGAGGGGGCCAAGCGTGAACCCGGCGATAGCCGCTTCGCCATCCGTTAGCGTGACGGGTGCTGCGGCCCGCCCATCGGTCGCACTGAGTGAAGCAAAGGCGAGGACGGTCATGGCGGCGGCAGCGGCGGTCGCGTTCAATTGCCCAAGTGCTGCCAGCCGGTCGATCACTGCGTCCCCTTTCGCGAGCCGCAGCGTGACGCCGCCAGCGGGGCGGTAGGCAGCGTCGAGGCCGATGGCACCGGTCCCCGTTACATCTAGCGCGCCCCAACGTATGCGGGAGGAGCGAATATCTATCCGCCCTTCCTCTGCTCGCCAGGCTTTGATGGCGTAAGGCTTGCCGCTGAACGGGAACGCGCCTGTAAGCGTCAGGGAGACATCGGCCTGTTTTGCCTGTCGCCCGAAGAGCGCGCCTGAAGGGAATGTCATATCTGCAAAGCCAATCTCGATCTCAGATTTAGTGGGCGGCGGGCCATCCAATTTTGTCCAGTAGATACGTCCCCGTTCCGCTAGCAGCGGGCCGACATTGGCGTAGGCGAGGCTATGGCTAACATCTTCCAAATTAAGTTCAAGCGCCCATAGAGGGTCTGTCTCTTATACACATCTCCGAGCCCACGAGACCTCTCTACATCTC
>CAJXVF010000633.1 GCA_913060845.1 uncultured Alphaproteobacteria bacterium
CGTCGGCAGCGTCAGATGTGTATAAGAGACAGATTGATGCAAATGTATCAAACACCGCCTTGTTTGAAGGCTTGGCGGCGCGCTTGCCGAAGAAGGCTGTCTATCTGGCGTCTGGGCTGCGCCGGACGCATCAGACGCTTGCTGCGGTTCGCGCTGCTGGGCGTGAGGACATCCCGACCAAGCCCCGAGGCTATCTTGAGCTGAACGAGCAAAATCTTGGTGATTGGCAGGGCCAGCCAATCGCAGAGCTGTTCTCTAAGGGCGGTCCGTGGCCAGGATTTTGGATGACACCAGCGGATAACCTGCCGCCCAACGGGGAGAGCTTCGCCCAATTGTGCGAACGCGTTTCCAGCATCGTGCCAGAAATCGCCGCTGAGTACGCTGGTAAGCACGTGGTGATCGCAGCCCATGGCGGGACCATTCGTGGCGCGTTGGCGCAAGCACTGAACCTATCGCCTGCCCAGGCGCTCGCGTTCGGTGTGGATAATTGCTCGACCACCCGGATCGACCATTATCTAGGCAATGATGGCGAGGTCGCTTGGGGTGTGCCCAGCGTTAATCTTCCGGCGGTTAACCTTCCCGCGGTCAATTTTTCGGCGGCATATTAATCGCACGAATATATCGGGCGGCGGAGCGTTCCAGCGCTGCATTGCCATCGTTTTCTATCGTCCGGCCAACGAAAGCGCCGTGAATGGCGTCGAATTCGAAGGGTGCGACGGCAGCTGCAATTGCAGTGACGGAGCATTCATCCAGAGGGATGAGGTTCGGATAGCTGCGCATGAAGCTGACATGCTTGGCATCCGGCACGACCTGAATGATGTCACCGGTAAGAAGCACGCCTTTGCCATTATCCCAGTGCAGCACAGTTCCACCAGCGAAATGACCGCCGCAACGGATCAACAGCGCATCGTCGGCCAATCGCTCCAAATCGCCGTGCCAGAATCTGAGCCAAGGCGACGGAACCTGGACCCAGGCCGCATCTGCTGCACTCACATAGACCGGCGCAGAAAACCGTTCCGCCCAGCTGTGCATGTTGCCGTAATAATGTGGGTGCGAGAGCGCGATGGCAGCCAACCCGCCCATGGCCTCAATCCGTTCCGCCGTTGCTTCATCTAGAATTGGCAAGCAGTCCCATAGAATAACCCCGGCGCTTGTCTCCAGCAGAAACGCACGCTGCGCGATGGCTAGGTTCGGCGTTACTTTAAGCGCGTGGAGGCCCGTGGAAATTTCAGTCCATTCGATTGTGTGATCTTCCAGTAGCTTTGGATGCGTGGTCCATGCCTGACCAGACGCAGGCACGAACTGCCGTTCGTCCTCACAAATTGGGCATTCAGCTGGAGGAGCCGATGTGTCCGGGTAGGCAACGCCGCAAGTTTGGCAAATATGGACTGTCATTAAACATCGCCGGTGAGCAGAATATGCAGCGCTTTTGGGCCATGGGCGCCGCGTACCAGCTTGGATTCGATATCTGCCGTGCCACTAACGCCTGTCACAAAGTTGATGTTGCGGGGGTGCGCTTTGCCCGATGCGCGGAATGCCACCCAGAAATCTTCCATATGCGGCACCACGCTGGCGGCTGGTGCTACAATGATGTGGCGAAGTGGCAGGAACGCATACAGCGTGGGCTGCTCCGGGCTGGATAGCAGGATGAGTGACCCTGTTTCAGCGATACCCCAATGCGCCCGGCTGATGGCGGCACCTTCGTTCGGGTCCAGGGTGCGATGCGTCTCGATGCCTGTCCAATCCAGGCTTTCCATTGCTGGGTCCGGTGGTAGGGCGAGGGAGAGAGGTGCACTTTCAGCCTGCAGATAACGTGCGATAGCAGCGGGAATGGCTGCGTCGTCTGGGATACGCTCAACCGTTGCTGCCAGCCGCTCGCCTTGAACGCGCGCCATGAATTCAGCCAGTGGGTCCTGGAGCTTCAAGGCTGGCTGGGTCGCCGCTGCATCAACACTCAAAGCGGCTGCTTCTGCTGCGACAACGGCTGGATCCGGCGGTGATGTCCGGCCAAGCGCTTGGCGGACGGACGCCAGCATATTGGTGCGGGTGTCAGCCATTTCGGCCTTCCTGAATGCTTTGGAACCCGTGCTCTCGGAATGGACTTGCGGCTGTCTCTTATACACATCTCCGAGCCC
>CAJXVF010000634.1 GCA_913060845.1 uncultured Alphaproteobacteria bacterium
GGGGGTCTTGATAAACGGCATACCCGCCGCCGCCTGTTTCGATGATGATGTGATCGGGCGGGTTTGGGCGGTCGATCAAGGCCTGCATTGCGGGTAAGAAATCATCCGCAACCGTGCAGCAGATGCAGCCATTGGCTAGCTCGATCATGTCCTCGGCTTCGCAATCGGGGATCGCGCAGGCAAGCGCGTCGCCGTCCACACCCATGTCGCCAAATTCATTCACCAGAAACGCTAGGCGCTTGCCTTTGGCATTGGTAGCGAGATGCGCCAGGAGCGTTGATTTTCCAGCGCCCAGGAAGCCAGTAACAACAGTGACGGGGATTTTTTGCGGCAGGGTCATGATGGGTCCTTAAAGGAAAGCGGCAATCCGGCCGCCAAAAAAACAACGTGGCCAGCAACTTCGGCCATGGCTTGGTTTAAGCGCCCGGCTTCATCCCGGAAGCGGCGGGCGAGGGCGTTCATTGGCACGATGCCAAGGCCAACTTCATTGGCTACCAGAACGATCGGGAATTTTGCGCTGATGAAACTGTTTACCAGGGCATCGGTCTCGGCGGTGATATCCCGCTCCTGCTCCATCAAATTGGAGAGCCAGAGGGTGAGGCAATCGACCAGAATGGGGGCGTTGGTGCCAGCAATTATGTCAGCAATGGCGAGAGGCGCTTCGACTGTCCGCCAATTATCGCCGCGCCTGGATTGGTGCAGGTCGATCCGCGCCCGCATTTCCGCGTCGCGGACTTCGGCTGTGGCCAGATAGATCCCGCCGCCTGCAGCCTCCACCAACCGTTCGGCATGGCGGCTTTTGCCGGAACGCGCGCCGCCAAGCACAAGCGTGACCTTGGGCGGATTACGCGCCCAGGTCGCGGGTTCGGCCCAATTCACGACAGAAAACCCGTCACAGGCTTATCGCTCCCATAGCCGCGCCCGCCGCACAGCTTCATCGGTGATGCGCTCCGGTAGGTTTCCTGGCTCCGGCCTTGCCTGACCCGCCTTCCCAGCCCAAGCGGGGCCAGTGGCGATATGGATCAGGCGCTTCAACCGATACAGTCGCGGGGGCGGCGCTGGCATCAAACCAGCTTCCCTCTTCCGATGCGCGTATTCGGTGACCATACTTCAAGCGAACACTGAATGCTATCTATCAGGAGCGCCCCATGGCCCCAAAAGTCGGATATCTATTGCCCACCCGCGAAGCTGTGATGGAGGGCAGGCCGGATGCGCAGCCTCTGCTGGCTTTGGCGGAGCAAGCGGAAGGCCTCGGATATGATTCCGTATGGATCGGCGATTCCGTCCTTGCCCGCCCCCGCCATGAACCGCTGACCATGCTTGCCGCCGTCGCTGGGCGGACGAAGCATGTGCAATTGGGGACGGCTGTATTGCTGCCAGTATTGCGCAATCCCGTGCTGCTGGCACATCAGGCCGCGACGCTGGACCAGGCAAGCGATGGGCGCTTGATCCTGGGCATTGGCATTGCGACGGACGTGCCAAATATCCGGGCTGAGTTCGAAGCCTGCGGCGTCCCGTTCGATAAACGCGTTGGGCGGATGCTGGAAGGCCTGCAATTGGCGCGGGCGCTTTGGTCTGGCGAACCGGTGACATGGTCTGGGCGTTGGGAGGTGTCCGAAAGCACACTGGGGCCGGAGCCTGTGCAGAAGGGTGGCCCGCCAATTTGGGCTGGTGGATCGGTCACCCCTGCGCTCAAACGCATTGCCCGGCATTTTGACGGCTGGTTCCCAATCGACACACCTCCGGCCAAGTGGGCTGAGCGGCGCCAGGAAATCGACGCGCTGGCGGTGGCGGAAGGCCGTGACCCAAGCGGGATCGCAGGTGCGCTCTATCTAACGCTGTCCATTGGCGAGGACGAAGAGAAAGCGGGTGAGCGGCTCGATGCGTTTCTGGGAAGCTATTACGGTGCCCGCCCAGATGTGCTGAAGAAGCGCCAAGCCTGCTACGCCGGCCCGGCTGCAGGTGCCAAAGCACTGATGCAGGCCTATGCGGACGCAGGCGTCGAACACTTCTGCCTCCGCTTCGCAGGCGATCATGAGGCGTCGTTGGAAACCTTCGCCAAGGTCAGGAAGGATTTGGGCTGGTAGCGTTTCAGGACAGGCTGCTGCCTGTCTCTTATACACATCTGACGCTG
>CAJXVF010000635.1 GCA_913060845.1 uncultured Alphaproteobacteria bacterium
TCTATTCGTCGGCAGCGTCAGATGTGTATAAGAGACAGGCCTGGAGCATGCCATCGCGGGCTTCGCGGAGAAGGTCTGCAGCGGCGCGTTCGTCTAGGGCTGCGAACCCTGGCGGCACGCCTGCCTCCACAGGAAAGCGTTCCAATGCGGATTGGCAGAAGGAGTGCACCGTTTGCACCTTCAGTCCGCCCGGCGCATCGACGACGGTGGCAAACAGCGTTGCAGCGCGGGCAAGCATTTCAGGCGGCGGGTTGAAGGAACCCATGCCGCTCAAGTCTTCGCGAAGGGCGTCCTGGCTAGCAGCGGCCCATAGACTCAGGCGATTGATGATGCGGTTCGCCATTTCAGCAGCGGCGGCTTTAGTGAATGTCAGGCAGAGGATGCGGTCTGGCTGGGCACCTGCCAGCATCAACCGCAAAGCCCGGTCCGTCAGCACTTTGGTTTTTCCGGACCCGGCGGATGCACTGACCCAGGCCGAGAGTTCGGGCGTTGAGACAATCCGTTGACTGCGGGCGGCGCGTTCTGTCGGATTATCAGCCATCAAGACTCCTCCACATCATTGGAGAGCCTGGCGAGCGTTCGGTATTCGGAAAAGCGGGGTGCCTCATTAAAAGCAGCGCGCGGTTCGCTCAGATAAGGCGTATCTGCCTCATCGAAGCCCGCAATTAGGCGTTGGACGCCTTCCCACGCGATATCCATAGCGGATTCGGCGACCTCACCATCAATAGCCGTCACTTTGCCGCCGTCACGACCCGCCAACTGCCAGATTGCGAGCAGTGAGGTTTCAAGTGCGGCCAGGGTTTCACCATCGCCATCTTTGAAAGCGCCGTGACGGGCAATGGCAGCTTCCAATGGCAATTGCGGCGCGTCGGCGCTCGCAATGGCTTTTTTGGTGGGCGGAGCGCCGGTCTTATAATCGATGATAGCGAGTGTGCCGTCGCCGCTGGCGTCGATCCTGTCTGCCCTGGCGGTGAGCTTGAATGGCCCGCCCGGCGCCTGGAATACAGCCTCGCCTGTTAATTCCGCATGGGCTTTGGCAAGGGAAATGTCCTCGCGGTGTGCAATCTCCCGCTCTGCAGCCCAGCGTGCGGATCGCTCGAATGCTGGGCGCCAAAAGGCTTGCGCTTCTGCGTGATCGGCGAATTCAGCGAAAGCTTCGTCGCCCGCTTCCAGGATTGCGGCCAGAACGTCATCCGGTAGGTGGTCAGCGTATTTTTGCAGGAAGGATTCAAATGCTGCATGGACGATGCGCCCCCTGTCGGCGGGGCTTGGTGCTGGGTCTAGGTCGCCAAGCGGATACAGCCCAAGTACGCGTTTGGCATAGATCGCGTAGGGATCAAGGATCAGCGTATCGATTTCCGTCGCAGAAAGATGGCGAGGCCGGGCTTCGATCGGCGGGCAGAAGTTTGGTGGTTTGGCCTCCTCCGTCTTCTGGACGGGATCAAGCGCTGCTGCCAGATAGCGATAGCGCTCCTGACCATCCGTTAGTTTTGGGCAGGCACCGTCCACTGCCAGAACCGCATCCAGGCGGACCAGCCAGCGCGATGGCTTGGTCGGCGCATCGTCACGCAGTAGGCTTCGGGTTAGAAGGACATTTGGGCAATGCAGGAGTTGCGCGAAGTCATGGGCGGAAAGGCCAAGGCGCTTTTCCAGGTCCGTCAGCCCGATCTCCCGGCGCATGGCGCGGCTGAACCACGGGTCCGCGGCAGGCGGGCGCGGCCATACACCTTCATCCAGCCCGCCAAGTACGACAGCATCGAACCCCGCGAGACGCGCTTCTAATACGCCCATGATCTGGATCGGCGAGCCAACTGCTTGGTTGTTGCGAACAGCGGCACCTTCGATGAGCGCGTCAAAGCTCTCTGGATAATCCCGGCCATCGAGCGATGGGCTAGCGTCCGCAGCATCTAAGGTTTCAGCGAGTAGGGCGGCAGCGGCTTCGCCTGCATCCCCCTGCCAGAGGGCTGCAGCGCCCTCGCTCTCATCGCTCGCGGCCAGCGCTTCGGCAACGCGGATATGCGCTTCCAGCATTGGGCGGAGTGCGTCGCCCTCAGTGAGTTGCTCGATTAGTGGTGCCATCAGGTCGTGCGCTGTCTCTTATACACATCTCCGAGCCCACGAGACCTCTCTA
>CAJXVF010000636.1 GCA_913060845.1 uncultured Alphaproteobacteria bacterium
CGCATCCTAACCATATGACCTGCATAGCCTTTCTTAGCTATCTAGGCCAGCCCCTAAGATATTAATCCTACGATTGTTGGTTTATTCTATCATGCCATTATTTTTGTCCGATAAGTTCCACTTTCCTTCATTCGCTTTTGCCATTTACTAAGACGTTTCTCCCCTTACTCATACTTCCTAAGTGTCCGCCGTGCGATGACCATGCGGTGGACTTCTGTCGGCCCCTCGTAAATGCGGGAGAGGCGGAGGCGTTGGGACATTATGGCGAAGGGGAGTTCGCGGGTCATGCCCATGGCGCCGAAGCTTTGCATGGCGTTGTCCAGGGTCTCCTGGGCCATTTCGGTGGCGTAGACCTTGATCATGGAGGCTTCGGTGCGGATGTCTTCGCCAGCTTCCTGCTTGCGCGCTGCGTCTTGCACCATCAAGCGGGTGGCGTGGATTTTGGTGGCGGCGTCGGCCACCCACCATTGGATCGCCTGCCGGTCTGAGAGCTTCTGGCCGAAGGTTTCGCGCTGCTGGGTGTGTTGGCACATCATTTTCAGCGCGCGTTCGGCCATGCCGACGCCCATGGCACCCATTTCCAAGCGGCGCACGGTCAGGCGCTTCTGCATCGGCGCGTAGCCTTGGCCGACGGTGCCCAGCACTTGGGAATCCTTGAGCCGCACATCGTCAAACGTCAGCTCATAGGTGCGCGCGCCCGCGATCATCGGGATGGCGCGTTCGATGGCGAAGCCCGGCGTGTTGGTATCCATCAAGAAAGCCGTGATGCCGCCGCGGGAGCCTTTGCCAGGGTCCGTCGCGGCCATCAGAATAAGGAAATCCGCCTTAGGCACGCCGGACACCCAGATTTTCCGCCCGTTGATGACCCACTCATCGCCTTCACGAATGGCGCGGGTTTTCATTTGTGCGGGGTCACCGCCCGCGCCAGGTTCAGAAATCGCGATATTGGAGCGGAGTTCGCCGCGGGCATACGGCTCCATGTATTTTGTCTTCTGCTCCGGTGTCGCCACTTCGATCATCATGTGGAGGTTGGGGCTATCGGGCGGGAAGATGAACGGCGTCACCGTGCTTTTGATCTTCTCCTGGATCGCCAGCATGACGGATGTGCGGATGTTGGACCCGCCCACTTCCTCTGGCGCATCCAACGCCCATAGGCCGAGTTCTTTGCACTTCGCGCGCAATGGCGCTTCTTCTTCCGGCAGCAAGGCTACTTCACCGCCTGCCGCCTCCCGTTCCATGACCGCTTTTTCGAGCGGCATCAGTTCATTCTCGACGAACTTATCGACGAGATCGATCAGCATCCGCTCTTCGTCGGCGAATTGTACGGTCATGGGGTCAGTCTTTCTTTATCGGGAGGCGGGGGTGGTGTGTTTTAGATAGGTAGTATCTCAGCTTATTCCAGCGGCAGGCCAGGATGAATGTCCCGGCTGTTGCCGATGGTGACGAAGCCGGTTTTCAGGCTTGGCATCGCGTTTGCAGCAATGGTTTCTGCCGTCCACCCGCCATGGCGATGCGCCATACGGGTTGGCTTCATATCGCCGTAGAGAGAAAGTTCCGCGCCGCGTTGATGGAACACCTGGCCGGATACATAGCTGGCTTGTTCGGATGCCAGGAACACGCAGAGCGGGGCAATCGCATCAGCCGGGCTCAAGCGCAGGCGCTCTTCACGGACTTGGGCGGCTGTTGCGTCCTTCGGTGTTGGTACAGAGCGGGTCATGCGGGTATCGGCGGAAGGCAGGATGGCGTTGGCCGTGATGCCTTTGCTCGCGTTCTCCATAGCGACGTTCCGCATGAAGCCGATGATGCCCATTTTGGCCGCGCCGTAGTTCGCCTGACCAATATTACCCAGCACGCCGGATGTGGAGGAGACCATAATCATGCGGCCAAATTCCTGTTCCCGGAACAGGTTGATCGCGGCGCGGTTGACGTTGAAGTGGCCGTTCAGGTGAACGTCGATCACGTCCTTCCAATCATCTGGGGACATCTTGTGGAACATACGGTCCCGCAGGATACCGGCTGGATTGAAGACGATATGGCAGCCGCCGAACTCATCGCGCGCCTGGGTCACCATATCGAGGCCTGTCTCTTATACACATCTCCGAGCCCACGAGACCTCTCTACATCTCGT
>CAJXVF010000637.1 GCA_913060845.1 uncultured Alphaproteobacteria bacterium
CAGCGTCAGATGTGTATAAGAGACAGCCATATTGCAAGCCACGAAGCTCACAGTCGATCAAGTGATCAGCGATCAGGCCAGCATATTCCGCACTATGACTGTTCGCCTGCATGACCTGAACCGCCAAGTCATGAGCTTGGCTGATAGATAATTGCATCGCCGCGTCCTCCCTATTGCCACATGTATGATGGCGCGTCGGGGGGCGGTGGGCAACAAAGCCCTATTTTCGGCTGTCCCGCCAATCTTCCACCCAAAGCGTCGTGGGGTATTGGTGGCCCGTCGGTTCAATGCCTGTCAGCCACAGCGGAATGACGAAGGGTTGAGCGCGGAAATAGAACGGAAGGGCCGGCAGATCGCGCGCATAGATTTGCTGCAAACGCGCCCAAAGCGCATAGCGCTTGGCTTGGTCCAGTTCGACTTCAATCTTATCCAGCAGACCATCGACTTCCGCATTGCTATAGCCGGGATAATTCTGGCCGGACCAGCCATTGTCCGCCGTTGGAATCATGGAGGAATGCAGGCTGGTGCGCGGCGGATTTTCCGGCGATGAAAGCCACGCATACATGGCAAGGCCGTTGAATTTCCGCTTCGTCACCGTTTCACCGAAGAACACCCGCGCTGGCTGATTGCGCAGATTGACCGATATTCCAAGCTTCGTCCAATCGCTCTGCAACGCCTGTTGCGCCAGCTCGCGCAAGCGATTGCCAGCTGTCGTCATAAAATCAAACGCCAGCGGATCGCCAGCTACATTCCGCCGCTGGCCCTTCGCATCCAGCGGCCATCCAGCTTCATCAAGCAAAGCAGCAGCGCGCTTTAGATCATAGGGATAGCGCTGGATATCCTTAGCCGCAGCTGGATCGTTAGGCGCAACAGAAGCATGGGCCACTGGCTGACGACCGCCAAACAGCGCCTGCGATACGGCTTCCCGATTAGCACCGAACAGAAGCGCCTGGCGCAAACGCACATCTTTGAGTGCGGGATGATCCAGGTTCACATCAATATGTTCGTAGATCAGACCGGGGCGGTAGGAGAAGCGGTAGCGGCTGCGCATGCGCCGTTCCAACGCCGTCGCCTGATCGATAGAAAGACCAAGTTCACCAGCGATGTAATCGATGCCGCCGGACCGAAGATTGGCTTCGAGCGCAGCAGTATTAGTGATCGCGCGGATGACGATGCGTTCGAAAGCAGGCACCTCACCCGGCCAGTGGGGATTGCGTTCAAGTGTCACTTCAGCGCCCGCCGTAACGCCAGTCACACGATAAGGACCGTTATAGAGGCCAGGCGTATCGGGTGCGGTGACGTAGCGGGTTTCGTTCTTGTAACGCTCCGGGTCTGCCTCAAACGGTGCGCGCTCCGCATGGGCCGGAAGTGGGGTTAGCGCCAGGAGATTGTAGCGGTACTCGACGCGATCATTGATGAGCGTGAAGGTGCGATCATCAATCCGGCGGATCTCCAGGATACGCCGATAACTTTCCTGCTCCGTCACGCCGCTTTTGGGGTGCTTGCCTACTTCCCAAGCAAGGATTACATCATCGACTGTAACTGGCACGCCATCCGCCCAGGCCATGCCCTCACGGATGCGGAATGTGACTGCTACGCCTTCGCCAGACCCCGTCCCCGCATCCTTCGGCACAGGTACTTTAACTGCACCACCATTCTCAAAGGTCGGAAGTTCCTCACAGAGGATACACGTTGCCTTCCAGTCCTTGTCGAACGCGACGAAGGGCCGTTGCGAGAGGCCGAGCACGTAGCTTTTGGCCAGCATCGCATCAATCGCGGGATGCAGAGTTGAGGGATATTGCGAAATCCCAATCGTCAGTGGCTTAGCCTGCAGCGCCCCCGAAACCAGAAGTGCAGCGGCGATGCCAATGCTGGCGATAAAGCGTCGCATCAAGCGTGCCGCTCGGCCCAGCCATCCGGGTCTTTCAGGAATGAGCGGACTTCGTCAGCGACATTCGGCGCGAAGTAGCCTTCCGCCTCAGCTACGCGCAGTACATCGGCCCAGGTCGCTAGCTCATGCAGGTCAACGCCAAGCGACTTCAGGTTCGTGCGGCTGGCTGGGAAAATGCCATAATGGAACACGACGAAGCAGTGCTCGACGATGGCACCGTCTTCCTTCAAC
>CAJXVF010000638.1 GCA_913060845.1 uncultured Alphaproteobacteria bacterium
CGAGATGTAGAGAGGTCTCGTGGGCTCGGAGATGTGTATAAGAGACAGGTGAAAGCCGTGCTGAATTAATCGCTTGGGGACTAACGTCCGGAACCTTCAGGTCTAGCCATATAAGCGTTTGGATCACGACTGGCCAATTGCGCTGGGTCAGATCCTGGACGTTCCGATGGCCGGGAAAATTGCAGCACGAGAACGTCTGCGCCCTCACTGCCAGCGGTCAAGCTGGGCGCTGGTTCACCTGCTGGGACATGGATTAGTGACCGGCGCGGCAATTCCTTGTCTTGATCCGATACGACGCCTTCGCACACAAGATAATACTGTCCGCCGCCATTGGATGCCGGTCCTGCAGCTTCAGCCCCCGGGCCAAGACGAATGCCGATGGCGTTCACTTCGTCTGGCTGATCCGCCATCAGCTGTTCGATTACGCTTGCGCCCGCTGCAGGGCGTGGGCGGCTCGTATCGAAGCGGCCAGCGATATTACGGCCTGCGCGCCCTGGCATGTTGTGCTTATTCTCAGGCATTGGGAAAAAGCCGCCGCTTGCGATGGGGCGAAGCGTGAAGAAGGCGAAGCCAAGATCTGCACCGACGATTGGCCCGTATGGCGTGTAAGCGTCCGCATATTGGAACGTCACCGGGTCGGCGGCCTTCTTGCCCATCCGACAGTCGCCATCGACGACGACCTGAAACTGATCAATGTCATGGAAGTGCGGGTCGATCCGAGCGCCGGGATACAGCCTATCCACCAGAAACGCTTGTGGATGTGGGTCAATCAGGCCTGGACTGCCAATATAGTCTACCCTACGACCAACGCCGCCATCGGGACGCTTGGTCTTAACTTCAGTCGCCTCATGGCTCGCAACAGCATGCATAACGCGCTCCCCTGCTAATTAGCGCGCTTAGTATATCCGAGGATGTGCAGATAGCGAGCGGCCCCTGCCCTCATACATGAGAGTAGGAGCCGCTGCCTGTTTAGGCTATCAGTCTGCAGCGGCTTCAAGCTTGTCCTGCGTCTTCGTATCGAAGTCGCTGGCGTCGTGGCGTTCATGCAACTGCTTATCAAGTGGACCTGTGACGCGGTTCACCATGCGGCCCCGGCGCACGGCATCACGCTTGGCGATGGCAGAAGCCCAGCGCGCCACATTCGTGTAGCTCTTCGCGTCAAGGAATTCCGCAGCGTCATAGACTGAGTTGGAGACAACAGCCCCGTACCATGGCCAGATCGCCATATCTGCAATCGTATAGCTATCGCCAGCGATATACTCATTGTCAGCCAACTGACGGTCGAGCACGTCCATCTGCCGCTTCACTTCCATGGCGAACCGGTCAATGCAGTACTCGATCTTGAATGGTGCATAGGCATAGAAATGGCCGAAACCACCGCCAAGATAAGGTGCGCTGCCCATCTGCCAGAACAGCCAGTTCATGCATTCCGTGCGGCCAGCGTGGTCTTCGGGAATAAAGGCGCCGAACTTTTCTGCCAGATACAACAGAATTGAACCAGATTCAAAAACCCGCGTTGGCTTATCCGTACTGTAATCAATCAGCGCCGGGATTTTGGAATTGGGGTTGGCATCAACAAAGCAGCTGCCGAATTGGTCGCCATCGCCGATGCGGATCGTATAGGCATCATATTCAGCGCCAGTTTTACCGATGGCCAGCAGTTCTTCCAATATGACCGTCACTTTGACGCCATTGGGTGTCGCCAATGAATAAAGCTGCAGCGGATGTTTACCGCGCGGCAGTTCCTGCTCTTTGACGGCACCAGCGGTCGGCCGGTTAATATTAGCAAATTTGCCGCCATTGCCGGGCTCCCATGTCCATACTTTTGGCGGCGTATAATCGGCAGGCTGGTTCGGAGGATTGGTCATGGCTCAAGGCTCGCTTTGCATAAGGATTGATTGTTTCTAATTGCTTCCCCAATCTTGGGCACCCGGCGCAATCTTACAAGCCCGCCGGTCTTGCATCAGCAGTAAAGGCGAAAAGCATGGCGCGCATGGATCAATTCGGCCTCGATGTCGGTATCTATGGACCTTTGGCGGAGCCGGATACTGTTCTCGGCTTGGCGCAGTTCGCTGAATCCGCAGGGTTTGATTCCTGTCTCTTATACACATCTCCGAGCCCA
>CAJXVF010000639.1 GCA_913060845.1 uncultured Alphaproteobacteria bacterium
GAGATGTAGAGAGGTCTCGTGGGCTCGGAGATGTGTATAAGAGACAGGTCTTAGGCCTGGCCGGGTAGGGCGGGATAACCGATGGGGTTGTTGGCCTATCGAGCATAACGCTTTCTATACGCTTTCCTGCCCCAAACGAAAAACGCCGCGCTGTCCCAGGGACAACGCGGCGCTTAATGTCAGCACGAGGCTGAAAGGTCGGCTTAGCTATCGAACCACCAGCGCTGGTATGAACGTGCGCCGTCCATTTCCCAGTTACCGGCAATGTTCGGGCCATGCTTCAGGTTGGAGCGGCGTGCGGAGACGCGGTTCCGGAAGAACGGAACGATCGTGCCGCCGTCATCACTGCACAGCATCTGCATTTCTTTGTACATTTCCGTGCGCTTAGCCTGATCGAGTTCAGATTTGGCGGCGCGGAGCAGTTCATTGAACCGTACATTCTGCCAATGGCCTTCGTTCCATGCGGCGTCATCCTTGTACGCCAGAGAGAACATCACATCCGGCGTTGGGCGTGCGCCCCACTGTACGAACACGAAAGGCTTCTTCAGCCATACGTTGGACCAATACCCATCTGATGGCTCGCGTACAACGTCGATATTGATGCCAGCTTTGGAGGCCTGCTCTTTGTAGAGGGTGCACATATCGACGGCACCACTCATGACGCTGTCTGTGGCTGAAAGTGATACGGACAGGTTTTCTTGGCCCGCTTCCTTCAAATGCCACTTAGCCTTGTCTGGATCGTAGCTGCGTTGTGGCAGGTCTGCGTGATAGGGTACAGAGGCGCCAATCGGGTGATCGTTGCCGATGCTGCCATAGCCGTAGAGGATCTTATCAAGGATCGCCTGCCGGTCGATAGAAAGCTTCAGCGCCATGCGGACATGGTTGCTCTTGAACGGCTCAGTATCGCAGAACATGGGCAGAGTTACGTGTGAGCCAGAGGCCACATTGTCGATTTCAATGCCGGGAGCGCGGCCAAGCAGGCCAACGGTCTTAAGGTCAACATCGGAAATAACGTCAACTTCGCCCGTAATCAGCGCGGACTGGCGAGAGTTCGGGTCATTCAGAACCGTAAGATTGACGCCGTCGAAATGGGCTAGGCCGTCACGATGGTAGCCGTCGTGGCGCACGAGTTCGGTGGATACGCCAGCGTTATGGCTGACAATCTTATAAGGACCAGCGCCTGTGCCGCTTTCCCAATCGATGCCATCGCCTTTGGCTGGCAGCATTGGCAGGTGATAGTCACCCAGCAGGAACGGCAGATCAGCATTGCCGGACTTCATCGTGATGATGATGGCGTTATCGCCGTCCGTTTTAATGCTCTCGACGTCCGTTAGCAGCGCTTTTGCGGCAGATTTGGTTTCGCCGCGGTGATAGTTGAGGGATGCAACAGCATCCACAGATGTAAAGGTTTTCCCGTTGTGGAACGTGACACCTTTGGCAAGCTCAAAGCGCCATACCTTAGCGTCCGTAGAGGCGCTCCAGGAGTCGGCCATATCAGGGCCAAGGCCGTTCGTCTCGGTGATTTCTGTCAAATAGCTGCGGGACGCATGGTTCAGCTGAATCATGTAAACGGATTCAGTCGTACCCGGGTCCAGGCTGTCGGAGGTGTTGCCGTCGTGCATGCCGACGCGCATCGTACCGCCGCGCTTAGGCGTAGCAGCTTGGACTTTCGAACTCCACATGGAGGATGCGCCAGCAACAGTGACGCCCGCTGCTACGGTGCCTTCCATGAACCGACGGCGGCTGACTTTACCGCTCTTGCTCTCGCTAATGAGTTTAGCGATCAATTGTTCGTTGTTCTTATCCGACATATTGGCTCCCAGCCTCGTAATCATAATGATGTGATGAACGTCACATCATATTGAATAGCAGGTTAGAAAGCAAATTTCTGCGCGTTTGTCTGGGAGATTTCGGAGTATCGTCGCGTTTTAGGAACCATTGAGTAGTGCGCATTGTTCAGAAAAAATACTCCAGTGTTGTCTTGGTATTATCTTATTTTTGCATATTAATCAGTGTGTAAATAATTCATCTATTTGGTGTCATCAATATATTCCGTCTGTATTTGATTATACCCGGAGTCATAGAGGAGCCGAATTTGATGGCTTGACCTTTATGTTTGAA
>CAJXVF010000640.1 GCA_913060845.1 uncultured Alphaproteobacteria bacterium
TCGTCGGCAGCGTCAGATGTGTATAAGAGACAGATGTTGTTGGGCTTGATGTAGTTACGGAAATCGACCTGACAGTTGACGGCGTCGATGAGGTGGATAAGGGCCTGCAAGCCGTCAAAGGCGGCGGTGGGGCGCTTATGCGTGAGAAGATCGTCGCCAGCTTGTCCAAGCAGGTCGTTTATATCGGCGATAGCTCTAAGCTTGTGGACGTGCTTGGGAAGTTCCCGCTGCCCGTCGAGGTTTCAGCCTTCGCCATGCCTGCGATTAAGCGGGACCTGGAAGCGTTCGGTGCTAAAACTAGCCTGCGGATGGCGAACGGTAAGCCGTTCGTTTCCGATGAAGGACATTGGATCCTGGATGCTGGGTTTGGCGAAATTCCAGACCCTGACGAGATGGATATCTTTCTGAATATGACTCCCGGCGTCGTCTGCCATGGTCTGTTCATTGAAATGATTGACCGCATGTTGATCGCGCGCGGCGGTCGTATCGAAGAGTTGACCCCACCCAACCGATGAGCGGCACGCTAGCTGAGCTCGAGGCGCAAGTTCGGCGGGAGCTAGAACTAACTGCACATCCGACTTTGGACTGGATGCCGAATACCAGCGGTCCATCCGGCGCGCATGTTTATGATGTCGTGATCGCTGGCGCTGGCCAAGGCGGCTTGATCCTAGCGCACCACCTCATGCGCGACCGGGTGCGCAATATTCTGCTGTTCGACAAAGCAAAATTTGGCCAGGAAGGCGTGTGGACCACTTATGCTCGCATGCCCACTTTGCGTTCGCCAAAGGACTATACTGGTCCCGACCTTGGCCTTGCGTCGCTGACCTATCAGGCGTGGCATGAAGCTAAGTATGGCATTGCCGATTGGGATGCTCTTGAGTTCATTCCAGCGGGCGACTGGGCAGATTACCTTCTATGGATCCGCGCAGTTGCCGAAGTACCAGTTCGCAATGAAGTCGAGCTAACTGGCATTGCCGCAGCACCCGACGATCTGCTTAAGGTCACGCTGAAAACGACCACTGGTGAAGAGCAGGTTTATGCGCGGAAGCTAGTGCTGGCGACGGGGCAGGACGGAGCGGGCAAATGGCTTGCCCCGCCGTGTATTGAACATTTGCGGCGCCAATATTGGGCGACGACGGCGGACCCGATAGATTTTGCAGCACTTAAAGGCAAAGACGTTGCAGTTTTGGGGGCAGGGGCATCTGCAGCGGATAACGCGGCGACGGCGCTGGACGCGGGTGCGCGGACTGTTCGCATGTTTGTTCGGCGCGAACGCCTACAACGTGTCCAGCCATATAGGTGGCTGACATTCGCTGGATTCCTCCGCCATTATTGCGACCTGGATGACGCATGGCGCTGGCGCTTTATGAGCTATGTTCTGGGACTTAGAGAAAGTATCCCGCAGCACACATATGACCGCGTTCGTGCATTCCCAAATTTTGAAATCATCAAAGGTGGCGGATGGAATGCGGCGGAAGAACGTGATGGCCGCGTGGGCTTAGAAACCGACGCAGGGGCCTTTGATGCCGATTATCTGATTTCATGCATTGGGATGGATGTCGACTTTGCGGCACGCCCAGAGCTGAAACCGTTCGCACCGCACATCAAAACCTGGCGCGATGCTTATACGCCGCCTGCCAATGAGCAGAATGAGCGGCTTGGGCGGTATCCGTATTTAGATGGAAATGGGGCCTACCAGGAAACTAATCCGGGTGCAGCGCCGTATCTTCGGCACATCTACGATTACACATTTGCAGCTACGATGAGCTTTGGTGCATCCGGGTGCTCAATCAACGCCATGAAGATCGCAACCCCGCGACTTGCTGGTGGGATTACTCGGGCGCTGTTCCAGGAAGATGCCTCGCGTCATTGGGAGACGCTAAAGGCATTTGATCAAACGGTTTTTGAGCCGTCTGAATTGGATGCAGACGACTGACGCGCTTGCTCCCGCATTTCTTTTTGCTTTTTAAGCAATGCTTGGGATTGAAGGCGCGTCACCATTGCGACGCTGCGGTTCAACCTGGCGACCCTTTTTATTTCTTCGCTATACCCGGAGTCATAGAGCTGTCTCTTATACACATCTGACGCTGCCGACGAATAGAGAGGTGTAGA
>CAJXVF010000641.1 GCA_913060845.1 uncultured Alphaproteobacteria bacterium
CCTCTCTATTCGTCGGCAGCGTCAGATGTGTATAAGAGACAGGAATGGGATGGCGCTAATCTCGCCAGCCTCCCAGCCTTCGCCCGCTCTGCTTATGCCGGATACGACCCGCGTTACACCGGTAGTTTCCGTCAGCGGTACCAATCGGCTTATGGCAAACCGCCAGCCCGTGGCGCGGCGCTGGTCTATGACCTGACTGCGACTGTCGCCCTTGCTGCCCAGTCCGCACGGGGTGCTGGTCTAGGAAACCATGACTTGACCCTCGCAGGCGGATTTCAAGGCGTGCAAGGACCGTTTCAGTTGACCAGAGATGGTGTCGCGGTCCGTCGCTACGCAATCATCGGAGTTCGCAATGGCCAGCTTCAGATTGTTGAACCGGCCAATGCAGGCGGAAGCTAAAGCTCCAATTCGTCTTTCTTGAGTGCCCGGCTGATGATGTTCCGCTGGATATCACTGGTGCCTTCACCAATAACGTAAACCAGCGCATCACGATGGTGCATGCCGACGCTATGGTCTCGCATAATCCCAGCGCCGCCCATGATGCGAATGGCGTTCTCACTAACTCGGAGCGCCGCTTCGCTGGCAACCAATTTCACCTTGGAGGCATTTGCCGTCGATAGGATGCCCTGATCGACCTGCCATGCGCCCCAATAGACCATTAACCGCGCCATTTCGATATCGGTCGCCATGTCGGCCAATCGGTGCGCAACGGCTTGATATTCAATAATAGGCTTGCCGCGCACGATGCGTGTTTTGGCGAATTCTAAGGCTTCTTCGCAAGCGCCGCGGGCAAGGCCCAGCACTGATGCGGCCACGCCAACCCGGTTCTCGCTCAGGCATTCCAAAATAGTGGAATAAGTGCCTTCCCGCTCACCGAGTAGATGGCTATCTGGCACGAACAGCTCATCCATATGGATCAAGCCAGTCTCAGACCCGCGCAGACCTTCCTTTTTCAGGGAATCAATTGCGAGGCCCTGCGCCGGTAGGTCCACTATGAATAGGCTAACCGCGTCAATTGTAAGATCTGGCTTTGTGCGGGCGGCCAGGGTCATGAAATCCGCAATGGGTGCATTGGTAATGTAGAGCTTGGCGCCGGTGATTTTCCAGCCTCGGTCTACCTTTTCAGCCCGGGTCTTCATAGCGCGGATATCAGATCCGCCATCGGGTTCGGACAGGCCAAAGCAGGCGACTTTCTCACCCTGTACAGCGGGTTTGAAGTACTGCTCCCGCTGCATTTCAGTCCCGGCTTTCCAGATTGGCCACATACCCAGGTGGCTATGGGCAGAAAACGCGGCGCAATAGGCCTGACTAACCCGCGCAATTTCTTCCCGGATGATGCAGTCGGAGACCTTGTCCATGCCGACGCCGCCGTCTTCTTCCGGGTAGCGCGCGCCTAGAATGCCTAGCTCGCCCCAGCGCTTGAATAGATGCGGTGGGAAAGTTTCGGTTTCATCCGAATGCCGGGCATGGGGCTTTGCATCTTCCTCCATATGGCGGCGTACGGTTTCACGCAGCGCTATGTGTTCTGGTGCGAATGCAAAGTCCATTAAATCGTCCTTGGTTCAAATTCTCGTACATCGCCAATGCGACCCTGAATGGCTGCTGCTGCCGCACTCGCTGGGCTCATCAGGTGGGTGCGAGCACCCTGCCCTTGGCGGCCCTTAAAGTTTCGATTGCTGGTGGATGCCACATGTTCGCCTGCGTTCGCCAGATCGCCATTAATGCCGACGCACATCGAGCATCCAGCCTCACGCCACTCAAAGCCCGCTTCAATAAAAATGCGATCAAGCCCTTCGGCTTCTGCTTGTCGCTTAACAGGCATGGAACCCGGGGCGACGATGACGTTTACTTTGGCTTTGCGCCCCTTGGCGATAGCTGCTGCCGCGCGCAAATCTTCAATCCGGCCATTGGTGCATGAACCAATGAATGCGCGGTCAATTGGGATATCAGCCATCGCCATGCCGCCGCTGAGGCCCATGTATTCAAGTGATTCCTCATATTGGGCGCGCTGGTCTGCGTCGTCAGTCTTAGTGGGGCTGTCTCTTATACACATCTCCGAGCCCACGAGACCTCTCTACATCTCGT
>CAJXVF010000642.1 GCA_913060845.1 uncultured Alphaproteobacteria bacterium
CTACACCTCTCTATTCGTCGGCAGCGTCAGATGTGTATAAGAGACAGCTCCAGCATGAAATTCGAGTTCTCAATGCCTTGTAGAATGCCGGTTAGCCGGACGGGATCGCCAATGGCGTATCCATCCAGAAGTCCCTGAAGCGCTGCTGGGCTGACATCAGTATAGACGGCCATTGGGGGCAAACGCCCTTTCGGAACAGGTGCGGAGTGGGAGGGAGGTACCATGCTTCAATTGGATTTGGCGACCTGAAACAGGGCGAGCGTTTTTGAGAGTTGGCCTAATCCCGTGCTGAATGCTATTTGGGTATGTCATCCCCGAATGCGTGAGCGAGCCATAAAGCCATGTCCGATATTGTCGCCCAACTGGAATCCATGCGAGACGCCGCAAAGTTGGGCGGCGGGCAACGCCGGATCGATGCGCAACATGCGCGCGGCAAGCTAACAGCGCGGGAACGGCTGGATATTCTGCTAGACTCAGGTTCCTTCGAAGAACTCGACATGTTCGTGGAACACCGCTCCACCGATTTCGGCATGGAAAACCAGCGCGTGCCGGGCGATGGCGTCGTCACCGGGTCCGGCACAATCAACGGGCGGCTGGTATTCGTTTACAGCCAGGATTTCACGGTATTCGGCGGCTCGCTGTCAGAAGCCCATGCTGAGAAAATCTGCAAGGTCATGGATCAGGCGATGAAAGTTGGCGCGCCCGTGATCGGCCTGAATGACAGCGGTGGTGCGCGCATCCAGGAAGGCGTGGCCTCCCTTGGCGGATATGCCGAAGTGTTTCAGCGGAACGTGCTGGCAAGCGGCGTCGTGCCCCAGCTTTCCGTCATCATGGGACCATGCGCTGGCGGTGCCGTGTATTCCCCTGCCATGACGGACTTCATCTTCATGGTGAAGGACACCTCATACATGTTCGTCACCGGGCCGGACGTTGTGAAAACCGTCACCCATGAAGAAGTGACCCAGGAAGCGCTTGGCGGCGCGATCACCCATTCCGCCAAGTCCGGCGTTGCCGACATGGCGTTTGAGAATGACGTTGAAGCGCTGCTGGAAACCCGCCGCTTCTTTGATTTCCTGCCCGCATCCAACCGCGCGCCTGCACCTGTTCGCCCGACCAATGATCCGGCTAACCGCCAGGAACTCTCGCTCGATACGCTTGTCCCGGCGGACCCGAACAAGCCCTACGACATCAAGGAACTGATTGAGAAGATCGTCGACGAGGGCGATTTCTTTGAGGTTCAGCCGAACTATGCCGGAAACATCGTTATTGGTATGGCGCGGATGGACGGCCAGACGGTCGGCATCGTCGCCAATCAGCCGATGGTGCTGGCGGGCTGCCTGGATATCGATAGTGCGCGGAAAGCGGCGCGGTTTGTGCGCTTCCTAGATGCGTTCGAAATTCCCATCGTGACACTCGTAGATGTACCGGGCTTCCTTCCGGGCACAGATCAGGAATTCAACGGCATCATCAAGCATGGCGCTAAACTGCTGTTCGCCTATGCAGAAGCAACGGTACCGAAAATCACAGTCATCACGCGCAAAGCCTATGGCGGTGCTTATGATGTGATGGCGTCAAAACATCTCCGTGGGGATGTGAACTACGCTTGGCCAAACGCCGAAATCGCCGTGATGGGTGCCAAAGGTGCTGTGGAGATCATCTTCCGGCAAGACATTGGTGATGAAGAGAAAATCAAAGCCCGTACTGATGAGTATGCCGCCGCATTCGCCAACCCCTTCGTCGCTGCCCGCCGTGGCTATATCGACGACGTCATCCGCCCCCACAACACCCGCGCCCGCATCTGCCGCAGCCTAGCAATGCTCAAAGACAAGCAACTCACCAACCCCTGGAAAAAGCACGACAACATTCCGCTGTAGGCGTCGCGGTTTGGCTCCAATTTAGCTGCTAGCGACAGCGGCCTGTACCTTATCAATCGCCTTCTGGATCTTGGGATAAGGTGCCTGTTTGCGCAATGCTTTCAGGCTGTTCCGCCCGCTTCCGCCCGGTAGTGCTGCGAGCGACCAAAAACAGGCTGTCGCCAGCTTCTCAGCCCGTAAGCCTGCGCCAGGGACAACTTCTATGGCG
>CAJXVF010000643.1 GCA_913060845.1 uncultured Alphaproteobacteria bacterium
TACGCAAGTGGGCAAACCTCTGAACAGAAACCCTTAGCTAGGCCAGCACCAAAATCTATTCCGCTGTTTCACCGGCACTGTCAGAGCAATCTGACTTAAGGCGATGAGCGTCGAACTGTTGCGTTCTCGAATGAAAAACCCGTTTCGCTACTTCAACAGTTCAACTGAGGTTATTCGCCTCGTAGTTATGATGTATATCCGCTAACCGCTTTCGCTGCGGCAGGTCGAAGATATTTTCTTTGAGCGCGGCATCGACATTAGCCACGAGACTGTGCGGCTCTGGTGGGACCGCTTCGGTCCTGTGTTCGCCGCCGAGATCCGCAAGCGGCGTATTCATAGTCGATCATGTTTTTGCTGGCGATAGTCCGATTCAGAGATATCAAGCCTCTACAGAAATTCGCCTCAAGTCACGCAGAAGTCCACAATCACTTCAACCACGAACGTCACCTCGTCAGCCGCGAGATATATATAAAAAACCGATCCGGCACGTCGATCAGAGACCCTTTGTTATTAGTCTGACAGCGCCCGCTTTAGACAACAAGCACGCCGGTCCGGTCCAACACCCAAAAGATAGCGATCGTGGCGATTGCAATCGACGCAGGCACCACGATGAAGCGCCGGTACCAGGGTTTGCTTCCAAAGAAGTAGCCAACTGTCAGGTAGCAAACCGCGATGACGGCCAGCTGTCCGAGCTCGACGCCGACGTTAAACGCCAGCAGCGCCGCGATGAAATCGCCCGTTGGCATGCCGAACTCGCCAAGCACGCTGGCGAAGCCAAGGCCATGCAGCAGGCCAAATGCAAATATGATGATCGGTCGCCACGTATGCAGGCGAGTGGTCATCAGGTTCTCTAAGGCGATAAAGACGATCGACGCCGCGATCAACGGCTCTACGATGGCGCCAGGGATCGATAGAATTCCTAGGGCACCCAAGGCCAGTGTAATCGAATGGGCGATGGTGAAACTGGAAATCTGAATGAGTAATGGACGCAAACGTGGGCTCAAAAGGAATATACCGATCACGAACAGGATATGATCCAGCCCCTTGGGCACGATATGATCAAACCCTGAAACGACGTAACGCACAACGATATCGGTAAGTGTCTGTTCCGCGGTGATGTCCAGGGATACCGGATCGCTTGATGTGTTCGCGTTAATCAAGGCACCATAATACGGTCGATCCTCGCCGTCGCGCCGAACGCGAAGGGCCGTTACGCCGAACCGGCTGGACGCCTTCCAAACAAGCGTCTCTGCGCCAGCCGGTGCGACGCTTTTAAGTAATATATTGGACTGGCGCGCGGCTGATGTATCACTGTTTGCAGGAACATCGACATTGGCCATTTCAAGCGGGACGACCGTATCGTCGATTGTTAATGTGATCGCGCCGGTTAGGTCTCCAGCGGCGGCGGTCGCGCGGTGCGCCAATGCCTCAGGCTCCAATTGGCGCAACTCGTCGTAAAGGGCGGCGGTTGGCGCATCGTCCGTATCCGCATGATCGGCACCGATATCGGCAAGAAAAGCTTCCAGATTGAGGCGCGCGTTGATCTTGAGTGCGCCATTGGACGCGACCTCAATCTCAACGACCGCAGGCTGGATTTCATGTGCGACGGATGTCTGGACGTGCGTGACAATACAAAGGGTCATCCAAATCAGGAGCGCGAACCTGACCGCGCGCCGTCCAGCTGCGCCATGCATGATGCTCATTCCCGATTCCCCTTCCAGGTGCGTGGCAGCGGGTATATCATCCCGCTGCTAGATCGCAGATTGTCCTGCGCGCACAAGATATAGGCCGTGCGCCTGTCATTAGGGTGCCGAACCACAACATACATGCAGGCTTGCCATAAGGTCGCCCGCAATCGCAAGCAGAGAGTGTCAGTAATATGGCCAATCGCAGAATCTTGGCGGCGGCATTCATCTTGGTGCTCACGGTGCCATCAGCGGCGGCCCATGAGTTCTGGTTGGAGCCGATGGTGCCGCGCGTCGCCGAGCGCGGAGCTTTGCAGGCGGATGTTCGGGTCGGCCAGAATATGGTCTGTCTCTTATACACATCTCCGAGCCCACGAGACCTCTCTACAT
>CAJXVF010000644.1 GCA_913060845.1 uncultured Alphaproteobacteria bacterium
CCTTGCCGCCGATCTTCAGCGTCCAACGCGCGTTCGTATCCTTCTGGCGCGCCTTGTTCGGCTCATCAGGCCAGATCTCCTCGGCTGATTTACCCGCCTTGATCGCCGCCTTCTCGTCCTCTGTGTTGCGCTGTTTCGGGGCCGGCACCAGGCTCGCGTCGACGATTTGGCCCGCCATGGGGATGTACCCCTTCTTGTGGAGTTGCCAGTCGAATGCCTTCATAATCCGCTTGAGCGTCCCGGTCTCGGTCAGCCGGTTGCGGAAGTGCCGGATCGTGTTCTCATCCGGCGTCGGCCCGCCCAGATCGAAGCCCAGGAACCGCATCCACGACAGGCGGTCCCGGATCATGAACTCCATCTTGGCATCGGACAGGTTGTGCTGCGCCTGCAGGATCAACGCCTTGAACATCGATACTGGATCAAACGGCGGACGGCCGCCCTTGGCGCCATTCCCATAACCAAGACCATCAACCAGCCAGTCACGAAAATACTCGAAATCGACTGTCGCATCGAGAACTTCAAGCGGATCGCCGTGCTTGCTGAGCAGTGCAAGATGATCAGAAAGGCTGAAAAGATTGCTGGGATTCATGACTACACCTCCGTGCATTCAGTGAATCATATCCGCGCTCAGTTCGCGAGGTTAATGCGGGTGTCCAGCTCACCAGCGCTTGGCTGCTCACGCGGCCGCCCCGCTTTTGGCAAGCGTCGAACGGCATCGCCGGCAGGGCCATGAACGCCGTTTGGTCTGTCGCAAGCCGATCCGCGATCGATGCGCCCTCAGCTCCGCGCAGGACCGACGTCTGCCGGGCAAGGCAGCGTTCCAGTAGGTGCGCGTTCAGTTCGTCTATGTCCGCAAAGCGCGGGCTCGGGACCATGAAGGTCCGGCGGCTGAACCCAACCATCCCTTCGACTTTGCCTTTGTCGTTACCCTTGCCCGCCCGGCCGGCCGAACCGATCCTTGAACAGGTAATGGGACTGTAGCTGCTGAAACAGCGAACTGCGCTTGCGTGTCCCGTCCCCCAGGATCTTCGCCACCGCCAGGCGCGTGTTGTCGTACATGATCGACAGAGGAACGCCGTCAAAGAAGGCGCATGCTTCCACGTGCCCGTCGCAGAACGCTTCCGCCGTCTCCCCCAGATACGCCTTCAAGAAGATCGCGTCGCTGTGCGTCCGCCTGCGCGTGGCCCAGCGGATGCGCCAGCGGCACGAACATCTCTCGCCCACGCCGAACGCGCTGGCGCATGTAATCCTTCACGATCGTGTAGCCGCCCTTGAAGCCATGCTCATCGCGAAGACGCTCGAACACCCGCTTCGCCGTGTAGCGCTGCTTGCGGCGGACCGTGCGGTCACCCTCAAGCCAGCCATCAATGATGTCGGTAAACCCGTCCAGCTTCGGCCGCTTCACGGGGGCCGTCCGCCGATAGCCAGGCGGAACCGAGATTGCCAACATCTTATGGACGCTGTCGCGCGAAATCTCGAAATACCGCGCAGCCTCCCGCTGGCTCATGCCTTCCGCACACGCCAGACGAACCTTCCTGTAAAGTTCCACTGTAAAAATCGCCCGCCCTCCCTGTCGCCAGAAAGGGCAAAAGTGGACGACTATTGCGCTGCCCGCAGCGAGATTATCCCGCCGCTGCAGTGGAAGACTTTCTCTCCGCCGTTCTCAGTCAGCATCAGCGGTTAAGTGCTTATTCATTCGTCTCAATATTTGCTCCTAAGTTGGCAACGATGAGCCAGATTCACTCCCTTAAGCAATCAAACCAATCTGTCCAATAGGCGTTGACGGGGAACATCCTGCTGGTGACGCTCAGGGTGTTGCTGTTAAAGCGATCATCAAAGATGCTTTGACTGGCGCCCAAGCATACGAGTTGCTTGAGGATCATAAGGATCATCCTCTTCATAAGGTGATTTCTGGTCTCAAAATGGATGAGAATGCCAAGGGTGAGGCTGGTCGGTTTTATAAGAAACCAAAATCTAAGGTTCCCTCGTCAACGCCTGGGCGTAGTGCCAACGTGTCCGTCATCAGAACATTTGGCTCAACTCGCGGCTTAGATTAGCGGAGGTTCG
>CAJXVF010000645.1 GCA_913060845.1 uncultured Alphaproteobacteria bacterium
CAATAACATTGGCAGATCTCTCGCCTGAAGCATTTGATCCCAACCTTGATGATCTAATCGTCGCGCGTGATGTCGCCCGGCTGCATCCACCGATGCTCGAAGGCACGGATAATCTTCAGGATGCACTTGGCCTTATGCAAAGCGGCCATGAGGAGCATATGCCCGTTGTAGATGATCGGACCGGCAGCCGCCGGATCATTGGCGTGCTGCATGAGCGCGACGTCATGCTGGCCTATAATCAGGAGCTTGTTCGCCTGCATCGGGATGAAAGCGCTTCGTTTTAGGCGGCGCTTAATCCGATGCGGCGATACGCCGAGCAGGCCAACGTTTACAGTTAGAGCAAGCCGCTGTAATAAATGCGCCATCAGCCGAGTAGGACCTTCTTTTTACGGCTGTTTTCTTTTGCCGATTGATACTTTTGGAGCGCGGTCATGCAGGTTCTAGCGGGCAACAGCAATCGCCCACTCGCGGCCGCGATAAGCGCCTATCTCAACATCCCTCTGACAGCGGCGACCATACGGCGTTTCTCAGACATGGAAGTGTTCGTTGAGATTGAGGAAAATGTGCGTGGCGAGGATGTATTCCTAGTCCAGAGCACATCCTACCCGGCCAATGATAACCTGATGGAATTGCTGGTATGCCTGGACGCGCTGAAGCGCGGTTCCGCCAGGCGTATCACAGCCGTAGTCCCGTATTTTGGCTATGCACGCCAGGACCGTAAAACTGGCCCTCGCACGCCGATTTCTGCCAAGCTCGTAGCCAACCTGATCACTTCAGCTGGCGCTGACCGTGTGCTGACCATGGATCTCCACGCCGGCCAAATCCAAGGCTTCTTTGATATCCCGACTGATAACCTCTTCGCTCGCCCGGTCTTCGTGCAGGACATGCGTGAGCGGTTTGCAGGCCAAGAACTGGTAATCGTGTCGCCAGATGTCGGCGGCGTTGTCCGCGCCCGCGCAATTGCGAGCCGGTTGGATGCTGATCTGGCGATCATCGATAAACGCCGCCCACGGGCAGGTGTCTCCGAAGTGATGAACATCATTGGTGATGTTGCTGATCGGCACTGCATTCTGGTGGATGACATCGTCGATAGCGCCGGGACTTTGTGCAACGCCGCTGTGGCGCTCAAAGAACGTGGTGCCAGCGGCGTATCTGCATATGTTTCTCACGGTGTGCTTTCTGGCGGCGCTGTCGCTAGGGTCGCTGCATCACCGATGGAAGAACTCGTTATTACTGACAGCATTCAGGCGACAGAAGCCGTGCGTGTCGCTAAAAACATCCGTCAAATCCCGATAGCAAAATTGCTTGGGGAAGCGGTTCGCCGTATTAATGTCGAGGAATCAGTTTCAAACCTATTTGACTGATCTAAGACGCATTTTCCCCTGCATACCGTCCCCGACCACTACCTCGGGCGGACCAGGGATCAACGCGTGCGCCAAGCGCCCAGGCTTTGTCGGAAAGTCTGCGGGTCGGTTTGGCGGAGGCAATGGAGCGTAAAACAATGAGCGATAACGATACAATTACAGCCGAAGTTCGTGAAGAGCTTGGCAAAGGTGCAGCGCGCGCAGCACGTCGTGCTGGCATGGTGCCGGGCGTAGTTTATGGCTTGGAAGCTGATCCGCTTTCGATTGCGATCGACATCCGCCAGGTTAACCGCCTGATCAACAGCGGCAGCTTCTTCTCGACGCTGTTTACACTGAACGCTGGCAAGGAAACCATAAAGGTTCTGGCGCGTGATTTGCAGCAGCATCCAGTTACTGATGTTGCGATGCACATGGACTTCTTGCGCGTTTCCGCGGACACGGCCATCGCCGTTGAAGTCCAGGTTACGTTCATCAACGAAGAAACCTGCCGTGGCTTGCTGGATGGTGGTATCTTGAACGTCGTGCGCTACGCTGTTGAAGTTATGTGCCGTCCGGACGCTATTCCGGAAGAAATCGTGGTTGATCTCGAAGGCTTTGAGCTTGGCGAATCTGTCCATATCAGCAACGTGAAACTGCCGGACGGTGTTGAGCCTGTCTCTTATACACATCTCCGAGCCCACGAGACCTCTCTACATCTC
>CAJXVF010000646.1 GCA_913060845.1 uncultured Alphaproteobacteria bacterium
CAATCAACAGCTTAATAGAAAATTATGGCGGAGGGAGAGGGATTCGAACCCTCGAAGGGCTTGCACCCTTAACGGTTTTCGAGACCGCCCCATTCAACCACTCTGGCACCTCTCCGCAGGCTGAATCTGGTCCTGAAACAGCGGCGCGGAACGTAGCGGAGCAGGTCCGAAACCGCAAGGCTGCTTATCCGCGGAGCATCGCCCGGGCGATATTGGATTGCTGGACTTGGCTCGCACCTTCAAAAATCCGGAACAAGCGGACATCGCGGGAAAGGCGCGCCACCGGTGAAAGGTCTTCCATATAGCCAAGCCCGCCCATGACCTGCATGGCCCGGTCGGCGACACGGCTAACCATCTCTGAAGCGAATAGTTTGGCAGATGCGATATCGATGAATGGGATCGCGTCGCCAGAATCAAAGGCGCGAGCGCAATCCATGCAAAGAGCGCGCGCAGCTGACATTTCAGCCTGACTGTCTGCCAACATCGCCTGAACCTGACCAAACTCCCCAATCGGTTGGCCAAACTGACGGCGTTCAGCGGCGTAGGCGGTCATTTCTTCGATTAGCCGGATAGCTTGGCCGACGCATGTCGCAGCCACATGCAGGCGGGCGTGATTGATGCCGCGCAGTGCGGCCCGAAGCCCAGCGCCTTCTTGGCCACCGACCAGCGCATCTGTTGCAACACGGCAATCCTCAAACCATACGTAACAGACGTGGCTGCCTTCGTTGCCGAGCATACGCGGCGGCTCGCCCACTTTGACGCCGTCCAAATTCCCATCGACCAAAAAGGCTGAGATGCCGCGCGCGCCCGTTGCGTTCGGGTCAGTTCGCGCCATTGTCAGGAAAACATCTGCCTGAGGGGCGTTTGTGATGTAGCGCTTCTCGCCATTGATCACCCAACCCTCACCGTCACGCTTCGCATGGGTGGTGAGCGCGCCAGCGTCCGAGCCTGCATCTGGTTCCGTCAGTGCAAACGATCCAGTGCATTCGCCTGTCGCCATAAGCGGGAGATATTTACGCTTCTGGTCCTCTGTTGCGAAGTCCAGAATGGCCTGAGATGTCAGTCCAATCGTCGTTGAGAAGCGTGAGCGGTAGACACATGAGGCCTGGCAAAACTCAAACGTCAGCAGGACCTGCTCTTCCATGGTGCAGGCAAGACCGCCGTATTCTTCCGGGATGGAGATACCAAATAGGCCCATCTCTTTCAGCGCGGTCGTCAAATCTTCCGGCACACCATCCGCGCGCGTCAGCCGGTCTTCTGCCGGGCGGAGCACCGTTTGGGAGACCTCGCGGACGGCGGCTAGATAATCTTCAAAGCGAGCGAAGTCGGGCGTGGCGCGCATGGGTTCGTTATTCCAAGTTCAGGCGGCGGCGCGGAATTGCGCTGCCAGGAGAGGTTCAAAAAGGTGTTCAGCGAGATGTCGGACGACAGGAACCGCAACACCATCGCCAGCAAGCTTTAGGGCAGCGTTTAAAGATGGCGGTGCCGTGTAATCATCGGGCAAACCCATCAGCCGGAGCGCTTCGCGGGGGCTTAGTAGGCGCGTGCGGACAGCGCCATCTTCCACGACAATCAGTGTTTGACGGCTGGACCCACCGGCAGGTGTGCGAAGGCAGCCTGCCACACCATCGAACCGCACTTCAGCGCGTTGAACATTCTGGCCGGATGGATCACGCCGCATCCGCCGGAACGCGGTGCCTATATGTCGCACACCGGACTTCGCAGCACTTTCAACGCGCGCGCGATGCAGCGGCGCCATCAGCGCTATCAAAGCCTTTGTATCAGCGTCGCTCCGCCATCGGATATCTTGGGAATCAGGCTCAATAATACTAGCGAGATCGCTGTTCCGAGTGGGCGGGTCTGGCAGCCATACATTCTGCCATGCGTCCTTGGCCACACTCGAGAAGTTCGCAACAGCGCGCATCAATGCCCGAGGATGGAAAGCGGGCGTTTCAGCGACAGGAAATCCTTTGCGCGACGCGACCACGAAAAGCCGAGGCCTGGATTGCGGCAGAAACTGCGCGGCGTCGATGACGAATGCAGTGAACGCATATCCAG
>CAJXVF010000647.1 GCA_913060845.1 uncultured Alphaproteobacteria bacterium
CTGCTGGCGCTATCCACGGCGCGAGCCGTTACGGGCCGGGAAAAGTTGCTGGGCTTTAAGGGCTCATACCATGGCAGCGTCATCAGCTTTGGCGCATATGGGAACAGCATGAATGTGCCGTTCGATTGGACCTATGGGCGCTATAATGATGTCGAGGCAACACGCCAACAAATCCGGGAACTAGGTTCCGAACTGGCCGCTGTAATTTTCGAACCAATGACAGGCTCCGGCGGCTGCATCCCAGCCGCGGCGGAATTCGTCGCAATGATCCGCGAAGAAACGGAACGTGCTGGCGCCTTGATGATTATGGACGAAGTGATGACATCCCGCCTTTCGCCGGGGGGCCTGCATGGTCTCTGGGGTGCCACGCCGGACCTCGTATCATTCGGCAAGTATTTGGGCGGTGGGCTGACATTCGGCGCATTCGGCGGCCGGGCGGACATCATGAACCGGTTTGACCCAAGCAAACCCGGTGCGTTCGCCCATGCGGGTACGTTCAACAATAACGTTCTCTCTCTATCCGCCGCGATTGCTGGGCTGGGCAAAGTCTACACGCCGGAAGCCGCAGCCAGACTGAACGGCGACGGCGAGACGTTGCGTGGTCGGTTGAACGATGCTTTGCAAAGCGCGGGTGTCGCTGGTCAGGTCACGGGCATCGGTTCGATGATGATGGTGCACTTGACCGATAAGCCTTTGAATGGCCCGACTGACGCAGACCAAGTCTCTCCAACACTGCGTGGCTTGATCCATCTCGGCCTGATTGAACGCGGCTATTACATCGCCCGCCGAAATATGATCGTGCTGTCGCTGCCAATGGGTGCAGCCGAAATGGATGGTCTTGTCGCCGCGTTCAAGGATGTGCTCGCCACCTATAAAAACGTTCTGCCAGAAGCCTAAGGACGCACCGCTTCGTGGGCCGGATCATCATCCAGCGGACGTTTGGCGCGGGCGTAACGCTGCTTGTCCTATCCGGTCTGACCTTCGCCCTATTGGCGTTGATGCCTGGTGATCCGGTTGACTTGCTGGCAGGGTCTGACCCGCGCATGACGCCGGATGATATCGCCCGCCTTAAGGCGCTCTATGGCGTCGATAAACCATTCTGGGAACGCTGGATTTCCTGGCTTGGACGCTTGGCTGAGGGTGAATTTGGCTATTCCCGCATGTTCGGCGCGCCTGTAGCAGATGTTCTGCCGGAAGCATTGCTGCGGACTTTGTCGCTCGCCATTGCTGCGTTGGCGATATCCACAGTTTTAGGCATCGCTGGCGGCGCACTGGCGGCTTTGAAGCCTGGATCGATCTTTGACTATGGTGCGAATTTCCTGGCATTTGCAGGCGTCGCCGCACCGTCCTTCTGGTTGGCGTTGATGGGGATGGCGCTCTTCTCAATCACGCTTGGATGGCTGCCAGCAAGCGCGCTATCGGCAGACCCAGACGCTGGATTCTTCGAACGTGCGCGTCATCTCATTCTGCCAATCGCCGTTCTGGCGGCACTGGAAACCGCCGCAATTCTCCGCCATGCCCGCGCTGCTGTTGGCGAGGCTTTGACCCAGGCCCATGTGCAAACAGCGCGTTCCAAAGGCTTGAGCGATTTCCGCATTATCTGGCGTCATGTCCTGCCAAACGCGATGACGCCGCTGGTGACAGTATTGGCGCTTGATCTGGGCGCGCTGGTCTCTGGCGCAGTCGTGGTTGAGGTGATGTTTGGATATCCAGGCATGGGCAAGCTGCTCTATGACGCGATCTTGGGCGCTGACTACAATCTGGCTATGGCTGTGTTGCTACTTGGCGCTGGTGCCATCCTGCTGGCGAATGCAGCGGCGGATGTAGCTTATGCAGCCCTTGATCCCCGCATTGGTTTCGGCAAGATGGAGACATGACGGCGCTCGTCATGAATACGGCTGAAACGCCGACGCGCCGTGCGTGGATACGGTTTCGGCGGAACCGGGCAGCGATGCTAGGTACTTGCCTGCTGGTCGTGTTGGCGCTGTCTGCCATTTTTGCGAGCGCAATCACGGCTGTTCTTGGGCTGGACGCAGAGGCGGTTGATCTTGCC
>CAJXVF010000648.1 GCA_913060845.1 uncultured Alphaproteobacteria bacterium
AACCACAACCACCATCGGGCTCGGGGATGGTTTGCGTCGCATTGGCAAAAATTCACTCATTTGCCTGCGCGAACCAAGCCTTGGCCCATGTTTTGGCCAAAAAGGCGGGGCTGCGGGGGGCGGGTATGCTCAGGTCATTCCAATGGAATCGATCAACCTGCATTTCACTGGCGATATGCACGCGATATCGACCGCCCATAATTTGCTAGCGGCGATGCTGGATAATCACATTTATTGGGGCAATAAACTGGGACTGGACGCGCGCCGGATTGCCTGGCGCAGGGTCGTTGATATGAATGATCGTGCTCTGCGCGGCATCGTTGCAAACCTAGGTGGCGTCGCGAATGGTTTTCCGCGGGAAACCGGTTACGACATAACCGTTGCGTCGGAAGTGATGGCCATCCTTTGCCTTGCGAATGATCTTGATGACATGCAGGCGCGGTTTGCCCGAATTGTTGTCGGCGAAACAGGTGATTGCCAACCTGTGACGGCTGCTGACTTGAATGCAGACGGCGCCATGACTGTCTTGATGAAAGATGCGATGGCACCGAACCTGGCCCAAACTCTTGAAGGGACACCGGCTTTTGTCCATGGCGGACCGTTCGCTAACATCGCCCACGGATGCAATAGCGTCGTAGCGACGAAGACAGCCTTAGGGCTGGGAGACTATGTTGTAACAGAAGCCGGATTTGGCGCTGATCTGGGTGCAGAGAAGTTTTTGGATATTAAGTGCCCATCATCTGGCCTTGCCCCCGACGCTATCGTTGTTGTTGCAACGGCGAGAGCGCTCAAGTTCCATGGCGGCGTTCAGCGCGCTGATTTGAATGCAGAGAATGTTGGTGCAGTCGAGGCTGGCCTCGCCAATCTTGGGCGGCATCTAGACAATATGGCTAAGTTTGGTGTGCCAGCCGTGGTCGCAATCAACCGGTTTTCGCTGGACACGGATGCAGAATTGGATGCGATCCGGAAATACTGCCTCAATCGCCGCCAGCCCGTCGCGGTTTGTACCCATTGGGCTGATGGCGGGAAGGGTGCGGAAAATCTGGCGCGTTTGGCGTCTGAAGCCGCTGACAGTGGGAAAGCTGAATTCAAGCCGATCTATGCCTCTGAGCTACCGTTACTAGAGAAGATCGAAACCGTTGCGAGCGAAATCTATCGCGCTGACGGCGTTGATATCTCGAGCAGTGCAAAGACGCGTCTTCGGGCACTACAGGACAGCGGTTACGGCAATCTGCCTGTCTGTATGGCTAAGACACAATACAGCTTCTCAGGTGATCCATCGCTCAAGGGTGCGCCTACGGGCTATGAGATTCCGGTCCGTGACATACGCCTATCCGCTGGTGCGGGTTTCGTCGTCGTAATCTGTGGTGACATCATGACCATGCCTGGCTTGCCGCGCACGCCTGCGGCTGAGGCAATCAATATCGGGGATGACGGAGAGACTGTTGGGCTTTTCTAGCTCTTCGCCGGAACTCGCCTGCAAGTACAGCTTGCGCCAGCTAAGCATCGTCGAACGATGCAAAATTCAAGCTGTATAGCTGGCTGTAATGCCCGCCACTGGCCATGAGCGTGTTGTGGTCGCCGTTCTCGATCACCTTGCCAGCCTGTAATACGATAATCCGGTCCGCCCCACGGATTGTGGCCAAGCGGTGGGCGATGACGATTGCCGTGCGGCCTTTTAGAAGTTTTGCCAGAGCAACCTGGATTTGGCGCTCTGTATAGCTGTCGATATTCGCGGTCGCCTCATCAAGAATTAGGATGCGTGTATCGGCGACAAGCGCGCGCGCAAAACTCACCAATTGCCTTTGGCCAAGGGATAGGCCCCCGCCGCATTCCTCCAGCATGGTGTCATACCCATCTGGCATGGCTTCGATGAGCGCGTGCAGGCCTACGGCTTTAGCGGCGTCAATGACATCTGCATGGCTGGCCTTGGTCGTGGAATAGCGGATGTTCTCGAATACTGTGCCTGAGAACAGAAATGGGTCCTGCAGGACCATTCCAACATCTGTCTCTTATACACATCTCCGAGCCCACGAGACCTCTCTACATCTC
>CAJXVF010000649.1 GCA_913060845.1 uncultured Alphaproteobacteria bacterium
CTAGCGGGCTACAATGGCGTCAGCGCGGTTGAAGATGACCTGCCATACGGCAAACCTGAATTGGTTATGGAGCTAACTGACAAGGGACGCACTTTAGGTTTCACCACGGAGTCCGTCGCTCGCCAAGTGCGTGACGCTTATTCCGGTGCCGTGGCCAAGCGATTTGCACGTGGCGATGATGAAGTGCTTGTGCGCGTTCGGATCGACGTGGCCACACTCCGGGAGAGGGCAGTTGGGGATTTGTATCTCCGGTCACCCACCGGCGCTGAAACGCCTCTAGCCGAAGTCGTAAGGTTTCGGGAAAAGACCGGCTTTGCGCAGATTCGCCGCGAAGATGGCTCCCGCCAGGTGGCCGTCACTGCAGAAGTGGATGAGGCCGTCACGAGCAGTAATGCTGTTCTGGCCAATTTGGAGCGGGACGGCATTCAAGCCATAGCTGCACGGGAAGGCGTGAAGGCCCGCTTTGCCGGTAAGGCAGAGGAGCAAGCCGAAACGTTCAAGGATATGAGCGTTGGCGCGATTATCGGCGTGGTATTGATGTTTATCGTGCTGGCTTGGGTATTTGGCAGCTTTGGACGGCCATTGGCCGTGATGGCGATTATCCCGTTTGGGTTCATTGGTGCAGCCATTGGTCATTTCGTCATGGGCTATGATTTGACGATCCTGTCGATGATTGCGCTGCTGGGTCTTTCAGGCATTGCGGTCAATGATTCGATTGTCCTGATCACAACAATTGATGGTCGGATAAAAGACGGTGAAGACATTCACACTGCCGCCCGTGAAGGTGCTGTAGACCGGTTGCGGGCAGTGTTATTGACCTCTCTGACGACGATCTGTGGCTTGGCACCGATGATGGCGGAAACCAGTCTTCAGGCGCGGTTCTTGATCCCCATGGCTGTGACAATCGTATTCGGCTTAGGCGTCGTGACGTTTCTGGTGCTATTCCTGATCCCAGCACTAGTGGTGATCGGTGATGATATCGGACGCTTGTTCCGCCGCCGGCCTAGCAAAAAAGCCGAATTTTCAGGCAATCAATCGGAGGCGCAAGCGTGAGCGACGGTAGCAGTCCAATCACGGCAGAGAGCGGCGTATTTTTGAGCGACGACAGTATCGAGCTGTCATCAGGTTTGCTGGGGGGCGTGGCGGACTGGATCATGGATTCCGCAATCGCTGATATGCCGACAGACAAGCTCCTTGAGGGTGCCTGTGTTCGTTTATTGGCAGCCGGGCTGCCAATCGCCCGTGCGCACATGAGCTATCGCACCCTGCACCCATCCATTGAGTCTGTGTCGCTTCTCTGGGATACGGGCGAGCCGGTGCGGGCTATGGAGCACATGCATGGGGCTGGGTCTTCCGCCATTTGGCAACGAAGCCCGTTCTATTTCATGATCCAGAACGATCTTGTTGCTCTTCGCCGCCGATTGGCTGGCCCGGCGGCACTGGTTGATTTCACCGTGCTAGTGGATCTACAGGCTGACGGCTATACCGATTATCTGGCTTTGATGGTCAAGTTTGACGACGGTCCAGAAGTTTCTTCGGGTCGCGACAATGGGATTGTGACGTCTTGGACGACACGGCGGCCAGACGGCTTCGTGGATGATGACATTGCGGCTTTGCTGCGGGTTAAGCAGCGCTTAGGTGTTGCGGCAAAGATGGCGATCAAGAACCAGATCGCGACCAATGTTGTTTCAACCTATCTTGGGCCAACAGCTGGTGCGCAGGTGTTGAGCGGGAATATTCAGCGCGGCGATGGCCAGACAATCCACGCTGTCATCTTCTATTCAGATTTGCGCGGGTCCAGTGGCTTGGCAGATAGGCTGCCTGCATCAGCCTATATCAGCTTGCTGAATGGCTACTTCGAATGTGCGGCAGGCGCTGTGCTCGATGCCGGTGGTGAGGTCCTGAACTATATCGGCGACGGCGTGCTTGCGATTTTTCCTATCGGTGACATGTCTGAGGAAGAAGCCGCTGAAGCCGCGCTTGGCGCAGCAAAGGAAGCGCGCCGACGGCTGCATGATGTGAACGCTGTCTCTTATACACATCTGACGCTG
>CAJXVF010000650.1 GCA_913060845.1 uncultured Alphaproteobacteria bacterium
GGGATACGCTTGGCGAAGCAGCACTTGTAGATGCGGCGGCGACAATCGCCATTTTCCAAGCAGTAGTGAAAATCGCAGACGCGACAGGCATTCCCCTGGAAGACGCAAAAGCCGAGATCAGCGCGGAGTTTCGCGCCGACCTCGGCCTGGATGCATTCGTCGCTGAGTAGCGAGGTGGCTACATGTCTTTCTTTTCGATCAGCTCAATCTTGTAGCCGTCCGGGTCTTCAATGAATGCGATGACGCTGCCACCGTGCTTCATGGGGCCAGGCGGGCGCGGAATGCTGACGCCTTCTTTCCCAAGCGCTTCACAGGTCGCGTAGATGTCTTTGACGCCCAGCGCCAAGTGGCCGAATGCGTCGCCCAGATCATACGGCTCTTTCTGATCCCAATTATGGGTCAGTTCTACGACTGTGTTGTCCGCTTCGTCGCCATAGCCAACGAATGCCAACGTGAACTTACCGGTTGGAAAATCCTTCCGGCGGAGCTCGTTCATGCCAAGCAGGCGGGTGTAGAAGTCCATGGATTTATCGAGATCCAGGACGCGGATCATTGTGTGTAGGTATTTGAAGTCAGCCATGTGCGGCGCCGCCTTTCAGTCTTGTTGAATTGAACAAAGCGTATCAGCCGCTAGGGCATATGGCGAGGCGGTTCAGCGTAAGTTCAACTGGAATTCCTTGCCGCCATGGCCATGCACTTTGTCATGGGCGCGGACGATCACCATGTTCACGCCTGCAGGAACACGAACGCCGGAAAGTGAGCGCGTAAACGGCTGTTCCGTCTCATGCGGATGATGGAGCACACGTGTTCCAAGGACGGTCCCGTCAGGCAAGCGCACATCGAATGCATCGGCATAGTGTTCCCAGCCCGTGTCGTCGTGGCGGACTGTGGCTCAGATTTTGTAACTGCCATCTGATTGCTTCTGTGCGGTCGCGTTCAAAACGTCCGCCTCGCCAGCGCTTGCGGCTAAAGGGGCGGCGGACAGCAAAAGAGCGGTGGCCAGGGCATATGTTGGCTTGGTCATGAAAGTTCCCTTGGAGGCGATGGCACCTCAGAACATGGTGTTTCCGTTGTGGGACATGCCTGCAATGAGCTGCAGCACATCCCAATGCTCAACAACCTTACCGTTTTCATCGAGCCGGAAGATATCAATCCCGGCATATTCCTCATTCCCAGGCCATACTTGGTGACAGTGCAGGATAACATGGTCGCCCTCCGCAAATGCACGCTTGAACGTGACCTTCTTGCCGGGATGCTCGATTGCCATGCGCTCAAAATATTCGATGAACGCTTCCTTGCCATCAGCCACGTCGGGATTGTGCTAGATGTATTCTGCGCCGACATAGGGCTCAATCGCCTCACGCGGCTGACACTGATTAAACATCAGGTCATAGAATGCTTTGGCGGTTGTTTTATTCTTTTCTAGGTCTTGCATAAGGCCACGCTATCACCGGCCAGAGGCGCGGATCAACCGATAAAGGCGTTGGATTCGGCCCTGGCTGCACTTATCCCGTTTGCGATCCGTTCCGGTCCATTTTATACGGCATAGCATGAGTGATCTTTTCGCCGAATCGGCAGCATCAAACGACTACACCGCCGCTGACATTGAAGTGCTCGAAGGGCTGGAGGCTGTACGCCGCCGCCCGGGCATGTATGTCGGCGGTGCGGACGAACGCGCCTATCATCACCTGGCGGCTGAAATCCTGGATAACTCCATGGATGAGGCCGTTGAAGGCCATGCGGACCTGATCTTGGTGGAATTGACGGCGGATGGTTTCTTCCAGGTTCGGGATAACGGGCGCGGCATTCCGATTGATCCGCACCCTAAAAACCCAAAGCAGTCGGCGTTGGAGGTCATCCTGACGACGCTCCATTCCGGCGGTAAGTTTTCTGGCAAGAATTACGCGACCTCAGGCGGTCTGCATGGCGTTGGCATGTCTGTTGTGAATGCGCTGTCTGAGGCCCTGACGGTTGAGGTTGCACGAGACAAGACGCTTTGGCGGCAAACCTATTCCAAGGGCGCCCCGACATCAAAGCTGG
>CAJXVF010000651.1 GCA_913060845.1 uncultured Alphaproteobacteria bacterium
TCTACACCTCTCTATTCGTCGGCAGCGTCAGATGTGTATAAGAGACAGACATAGCGCATCATCACGCTGGTCTTGTAAGCGATATCCGCTTCATCAACGCCAGCACTGGCAACGAGTGTGCGAGTCTCCGCCTGCATTTCCTCCAGTAGGGATAAGGCGGCAGGCGCGTCCAACGCATCAAGCCGAGTGGGCGCAGCGCGGCCAACCTCAAACGAAATCGGCGCGGCCAGCATGCCAATAGCAGACGCGACACCAGCTCCGATTGGACAAATCAGCTGGTCGATGTTCATTTTCGCCGCCATGCTGCACGCATGCACCGGCCCAGCGCCGCCAATTGGCAGCATGGCGAACCGGGTCGCATCCAACCCGCGCTCAATGGCATGGATAGAGGCGGCCTGCGCCATGTTCGCCGTCACGGTTTCATGCACGCCCCACGCCGCTTCCTGCACGGAAACGCCCAGTGGTTCGGCCAAATGTGTGCGGATCGCCGCCTCTGCCGCCGCCACATCCAATACCATTGTTCCGCCAAGGAACGAGCCTGCATCCAAGTAGCCAAGCACCAGATCGCAATCGGTGACGGTTGGCTTGGCGTTGCCTTTGCCATAGCAGGCCGGGCCAGGGTCTGCTCCAGCGCTTTGCGGGCCGACTTGCACCAGCCCACGCGCGTCCACCCCGGCGATAGAACCACCGCCAGCGCCAATTTCAATCATGTCGATGGCGGGAATTTGCAGCGGTAAGCCGCTTCCTTCTGCAAATCTTGTTTCGCGGGCGACTTCGAACCGTGCCGTCCGTTCTGGCTCACCGCCGTGGATCAGGCAGGCTTTGGCGGTGGTGCCGCCCATATCGAAACAAAGGACATCATCAACTTCCGCCAATTCGCCAAACAACCGCGCGGCCTCCGCACCAGCTGCAGGGCCGGATTGCACAAGGCGGATCGGGTAACGGCGGGCCGTATCCGCACGGACAGAGCGGCCATCAGACAGCACAAGCAGCAAGTCCCGCTGAAAGCCCATGTCCTTCAGTGCAGTGGCCAACCGCTCGACATAGTCTGCAAAAATCGGCAGCACATAAGCGTTGGCGACCACGGTGGAAGTGCGTTCATACTCGCCAAGTTCAGGGCTGACATCTGATGAAAGCGAGATGTGGACGCCTGGCAGCGCCGCTTCCAGCGCTGCGCCAACCTGTTGTTCATGGTCGGGGTTGCGATAGGAATGCAGCAGCGCCACGGCAACTGCCTCAACGCCTTGTGCTTTCAGGGATGCAGCGGCGCGTGTGGCATCCGCTTCATCCAGGGGCGTCACCAAATTGCCAGCGGCGTCAACGCGCTCGGATACTTCGAAGCGACGTTCCCGTGGGACCAGCGGCGATGGCATGGCGATATTCAAGTCGTAGAGGTCGTAGCGCCATTCGCGGCCGATTTCCAAAACGTCCCGGAACCCTTTTGTGGTGACAAGGCCGGTCGGCACACCGCGTCGCTCAATCAACGCATTGGCAACGAGCGTGGTGCCATGGATGACTGAGGCTAGCTCAGACGGTGCCACACCTTCATTGGCAAGCGCCCGCTTTACGCCCTCAATCACCGCACGGGATGGGTCATCCGGGGTCGTCAGCAGTTTCTCGCGACGCATGGCAGCATCGCCGTAACGCCAGAGCACGACATCCGTAAACGTGCCGCCAATATCAACGCCAACGCGCCAGCCTGCATCATCAATTTCAGTCGGCATCGTTTGAGACCTCCGCCGCTGCAGCAGCCGTTACGAGACCGGATGCGATATCAGCATCAATCGCCGCTTTGGACCGTTCAGATGGTGGATAGAGGCCACCACCGCCGGGCATTTGAAACACCACCTCATCGCCCTTCTTCAAGGCAGTTCTGGACTTCGGTGCCAAGATTTCGCCGTTCAGGAGATCAATACCGCAACTGCCAGGCATGCCGCCAAGCTGGCCCCGTGCTGGGTACTTCACGCGTTCATGGCGGATTGTCATGGCTGTCTCTTATACACATCTGACGCTGCCGACGAATAGAGAGGTGTAGATC
>CAJXVF010000652.1 GCA_913060845.1 uncultured Alphaproteobacteria bacterium
CGTCGGCAGCGTCAGATGTGTATAAGAGACAGGTACCGGCTCTGCGTCGGAAAAACGGCGCTGAAGCGAGATATGACCTGGCTCAAGCGTAGCCTCAATCCAGGCGAACGCGTGACGTTTCAAGATGAAACCCACGATCTGGCAGTTCTGGGGCTGATGGGGCCAAATGCGCCTGGCATCGCCCGTGCAATAGGTGCGGACGCTTTGCTGGATTTGAAATACTTCGAGCATGGGGAAGCTATAATCGCGGGCCATGCCATCCGCGGTGCACGGTTGTCATATGTTGGCGAAACGGGGTGGAAAATCACCTGTGCGTCTTCCGATGCGCCGTTTATTTTGAATTCATTGGTGGATGTAGGTGCCGAACCTGCAGGCGGATTTGCACAAACATCCATGCGGATCGAAAAAGGCTTTCTAGCCTACGGCCACAATATGGATACGGACCTTGATCCGTTACAGCTCGGTCTCTCATTCGCTGTCGCGTGGGATACAGCATTCATTGGGCGGGAGGCGCTGGAAGCGGGTCGCCAGAAGCCCGGCAAGCGCAAAATGGCGACGATTGTTCTGTCCGATCAGAATGTTTGGCCTCACGGTAACGAACCGGTCTATTGTGGCAACAAGATTGTCGGCATGACGACTTCCGCTGCCTATGGTGTCCGTGTCGGCGCCCCTGTTGCCTTGGCGCTGCTGGATGAAGCGGCATGTGCTGCGCCTGTCAAGATTGATGTCGCTGGCGAACGAGCTTTAGGAACCGCGCAGATCGGTCCAGCCTTTGACCCTAAAAGGTGCGCGTATGCGCTAGCCGGATTGGTTAGTCGCCTGCCGCCAGTGCGATAGCGGCATCTACACTGTCTGTCGTCGGCAGCATCTTCGCGACGCCCACAGTATCCAGCACTGAACGCACTTCCGTAGACGGGGCGGCGATGATCATTCTGCCACCACGGCTATGCAAGGCTTTGGCGCTCATGATGAAGGTGCGGATGCCGATTGATGCCAGATATGTCACGCCGCCCAGGTCTACGACCACCGGCATATCCTTGTTGGCAAGTGCTGCTGTAAACGGCAGGTCAATTGACCCAGCGCCGGCCATGTCCATCCGCCCGGTTAGGCGGATGAGCATGGCACCACTTGCCAGCGTTTCGGTCGTGATATCCATAGCCGCGCCCTTAGGCTGGTTTGAACTTTGGAATTGTCAGATCATCGCTGACGTCATCAAAGAAAATCTGTACTGGCATGCCGATTTTAACAGCGTCCACATCATCTGTCACCAGATTAGACATAATGCGTGCACCTTCAGCCAGCGTCACAGACACGACGACATAGGGGCAGTCGCCCTGGAATGCGGCACCGGCAGGACGGCGAGCAACAGTGAAGCTGTAGACCTCGCCCTGGCCGCTAGCCTCAATCCATTCAACTTGGCTGTCATCCACACCTGGCACGAGCTGACGGCTGTAGAGGAACGTCTGCCCGGTCTTGCCGCAGCGCTGGATCATCAGCTTGCCGTCTTTCGCACCTTCCCAATATGGAGCCGAGTCTGGGTCAATCGCGGGGACGGGTTTTTCGTAAGTCATAGGATGTCCCCTTAATCTGGTTTTTGGTTGGAAAGCACGACAGTGGCACCGGACGACAGAACGCCGCCAGTGCCGTGGCATACGGCGGTGTTCACATTAGGCGCTTGCCTGTCGCCAAGCCCGCCGCGTAATTGACGTGTGGCTTCAATCAGCAGGAAAATGCCGTACATGCCGGGATGGCAATATGAGAGACCGCCGCCATTGGTGTTCATAGGGAACTCGCCGCCGGGGGCCGTGCGTTGGTTCTTTACGAAGTCCTTGCCCTCGCCACGACCGCATAAGCCGAGCGCTTCCATGGTCAGCAACACGGTAATCGTGAAGCTGTCATAGATCATCGCCATGTCCATGTTGGACGCTTTCAGCCCGGCCATTTCATAGGCGCGAGCGGATGAATGCTCAGCAATTTCGAGGCGGGACATATCCCTGTCTCTTATACACATCTGACGCTGCCGACGAATAGAGAGG
>CAJXVF010000653.1 GCA_913060845.1 uncultured Alphaproteobacteria bacterium
AGATGTAGAGAGGTCTCGTGGGCTCGGAGATGTGTATAAGAGACAGAATCAGCGCCAGCGCTGGCTGCGAAGAAATCATAAGAGCCAATCCATGCGGCCAACCGTTCGCCCACGACATCAACACGCCAGCCGACAGGGTCGGAGCGCCTGTTGGTTTCAATCCATGCAGATGTGACTCGCCGTGCTGTCCGTCTCGATGCATCGCCGCCAAGTGAGCGCAAATCCCGCAGCCAGCCGAATGACTGCGCACGTGCGCGACGAACGGCGTCTCGCGCCAGTTCAGGATCGCGCGGGGCAGGGGCCAGAGCTGCAATCAGCTCGGCTTCATTGGCAATGATAGATTCCGCGTGAGCGGCATTGCCGGGCCACGGATCTTTGAGGTGTGCTTGCGGCTCTTCTGGAACGTCGGGGATAGTCTGAAAGAGGTCCGCGAGCGTATGGACCCATTGAAAGCGCTGTGGTGCGGGTATGGCGACCCGGGGCAATAGATTTCGGCGCGCGACGGCTCCCATTATGCAGATCCCGCCGTCATGCAGCAGCGTCCGCGCGGCCAGCTTCAGCCGCATCACGGATCGCTTGGATATTGCGGGCAAGGCCGTCGCGGCCATCTTTGAATACTGCCGTTCCTGCAACCAGCACATCCGCACCAGCCGCTGCAACTGCGCCTGCTGTGGCAGGGGTCACGCCGCCGTCGACTTCAAGGCGGACATCCCGGCCCGATCCTTTGATGCGCTCATGCACTGCTGCGATCTTGGCGACTTGGCTTTGAATGAATGATTGGCCGCCAAATCCTGGATTCACAGTCATCACTAGCACCAGATCAACCATATCCATCACATTGTCGATCGCTTCGACTGGCGTGCCTGGGTTAAGGGCGATCCCAGCTTTCTTGCCAAGAGACTTAATGTGGCCGATTGAGCGATGCGCATGCGCACCAGATTCGGGATGGATCGTAACCCAATCCGCACCGGCTTGAATAAATTCGGGCGCAAACATATCCACTGGTTCGATCATCAGATGCGCGTCGAACGGCTTGTCGCTGTGTTTCCGCAGCGCTTTCACCACCATCGGCCCGAAGGTGATGTTGGGCACGAACCGGCCATCCATTACGTCCAGATGCAGCCAATCCGCGCCAGCGTCCGCAACAGCAGCGGCGTCAGCGCCTAGGTTTGCAAAATCTGCAGCTAGCAGTGAGGGTGCGATAAGGATGTCGTTTGCCATAAGATGTTTCGTAACAGTGTGCGACTCGCGGGACAAGTTATTCGCAGCTTGAAACGCCAGAAAAACGCTGCGCTTGCATTACTGGATGACTCTCGGCTATCGAACGCCGTATTGTGCGCATCAGATGACCGCTAGATTGGCGGGCTTCCGCGTAAACCGTAGTTTGGATTGAGGGAAAGCTGATGAGCCCCTGCATGGCCCACTTCAGCATTGGTGACGTGGTCCGCCACAAGCGCTACTCGTTCCGGGGCGTCATTTTTGACGTTGATCCGGTATTTGCCAATTCGGAAGAATGGTGGCTTTCCATTCCGCCTGATCTACGCCCGACCAAGGATCAGCCCTACTACCATTTGTATGCCGAAAACGAGGAAACTACTTACGTCGCCTACGTTTCGGAGCAAAACCTCCTGTCTGATGAGGACGGCGGCCCGTGCCGTCATCCGCAAATCAAAGAAATGTTCGGCGCGTTCGGCGACGGTCACTACGAAATCCGCGACGCCCGTTTCGCGAACTGATTGCTATTGTGCCGGAAAGTCAGGGACAGAGTGACCGAGTTCTAATCGTTGGCGCTGGCCCTGCCGGGCTGACAATCGCCGCCTGCCTTGCCGAAGCTGGCCTAGAAGCGACGGTATTGGAAGCTGAACCAGCACTTCCGACAAACCTCCGCGCATCAACCTTCCACCCGCCCACGCTGGATATGTTGGACCGTTTTGGTGCTACCCAAAAGCTGCTGGAGCAAGGCCTGATCGCGCCGACATTCCAATATCGAACCCTGTCTCTTATACACATCTGACGCTGCCGACGAATAGAGAGG
>CAJXVF010000654.1 GCA_913060845.1 uncultured Alphaproteobacteria bacterium
AAGCCAGGATTGCCGCCGAACAACTTCGTGCCGCTGACATTGCCACCCGCATCCGCAAAGTCACAAGCATGCCGCCAGAAAATGGCGTGCCAGCCTGGGCGCGCAAGGCTCGCTATGACCTGCTGCAAGACGCCGCCGTCGAGCGTGGTGCGCTTCACCTGCTGCTAGCACATCACCAAGATGACCAAGCCGAAACATTGCTGCTGCGGCTCGCACGCGGCAGTGGCGTGAAGGGGCTTTCCGGGATGCGCGGTGTCCAACCAAGTGCAGACCTGCGCCTCCTCCGCCCATTGCTCGATTTCCCTAAAGCTCGAGTCACCGCCACGGCAGAGGCAACAGGTTGGACAATCGCCGATGACCCGAGCAATCGCGCCACAAAGTATACCCGCACTCGCATCCGTAACGCCCTCGCAGGCTCAAGCGGCGACACCACTCGGCTGGCCAAAACTGCGGCCACGCTCACCAGCGAAGATGCCGCTATCGAGCAGGCTGTCACGAGTCTTGCCGTGCAGGCTGCTACAATTTTGCCATACGGCCTGATCCGGCTGGATCGAAGCCGCCTCGCAGCGGCACCCGCCGCCGTCAGCACACGCCTATTAGACCGCGCCGTTCGAATGGCAGGCGGTGCAGACGGCCCTCTCCGGCACAGTCGCATTACGCACCTGCTGCAGGACATCACCAATAGCCCGGATACACGCAGGACCTGTGGCGGAGTCATTATTCAAATCAAAGGTGCGGAGACTCTGCTTTGGCGAGAGCCTGCCAAACTGCCCGACTTGGTGCATTTGCAGACCCTCAAAGCTGGACTTTGGGACAATAGGTTTAGGCTTAATCCCAAAGACGCTTCGTCTCATCAGGTCGGGAAAGTCCTGATTGGGCCGCTCGGATATGCTGGCCTGCGCGAGCTTGAAATTATGTTCGGCAAAAACCTTGATCGCATGTTGCCATATGCTTTCCGGGGCAATCCGCCGCGCCAAGTCATCACCGGCCTGCCAGTTCTCAGAAAAAATGGCCGAATTACAGGGTTTAGTACTTTCGCGCCGCACAAAGCGAATGATGGACCAAACGCATCAATTTGTGATATCAATCTCTTTCCTGTGCGATTTGCGCCGCCAACGGCTTTGACTGTCGCAAACGCTTGTTAACTGTTCGCGCCGCCTTATCTCTTTGACTAGGCGACCTTAGCCTGTGGTTCGGCTTTTATGATTGTGAGGCGGTCTTGAACGGCATCTCAAAAAATATGCTCATTTGGGCAGCGATTTTTCTGGCGCTGGTACTCTTATTCCAAGCGTTCCAGGGCGGCTCTATGGGCGGATCCGCCCAGAAGATGGATTATTCTGAATTTGTGAGCTCGGTAGATGCGGGCCGCGTTCAGTCCGTTGAAATTACGGGCCGCACTGTCACGGGGCAAACCAGTGATGGGCGCACATTCACGACATATACTCCTGAAGATCCGCAACTGGTGAGCCGACTGATTGAAGCTGGCGTTAAAGTTTCCGCTGGTCCGGTCAAGGAAAATCGGCTGCTCAGCGTTCTGCTGAACTGGTTCCCAATGCTGCTGCTGATCGGCGTATGGATTTATTTCATGCGCAATATGCAAGGCGGCGGCGGTCGTGCGATGGGCTTCGGCAAATCCAAAGCTAAGCTGCTGACGGAAAAATCCGGGCGTGTGACGTTTGAAGATGTCGCTGGCATCGAAGAAGCAAAGTCAGAGCTTGTGGAGATCGTAGAATTCCTGCGTGATCCACAGAAATTCCAACGTCTTGGCGGCAAAATCCCGAAAGGCTGCTTGCTTGTTGGCCCACCTGGCACCGGTAAAACACTGCTGGCCCGTGCTATTGCCGGTGAAGCAAATGTACCGTTCTTCACGATCTCCGGTTCTGACTTCGTTGAAATGTTCGTCGGCGTTGGCGCTAGCCGCGTGCGCGACATGTTCGAGCAAGGCAAGAAAAACGCCCCCTGCATTATCTTCATTGATGAAATTGATGCCGTTGGCCGCCATCGTGGTGCCGGTCTTGGCGGCGGCAATGATG
>CAJXVF010000655.1 GCA_913060845.1 uncultured Alphaproteobacteria bacterium
GAGATGTAGAGAGGTCTCGTGGGCTCGGAGATGTGTATAAGAGACAGATGCGGACCCAGCGATATCCTCGCCACGGCCAACCTCATACAGCAGTGCCACCTGCTTATCGATTTCAGCAGCCGGGTAATGCACAACGCCCGTCGGTGCGTCGCCAGGGGCGGGGGCTTGTAAGTTCTCGAACGCCAGTTGCGGTTCGTTTGTGACGACCCAAAGCACGGCGTCGGCATCATTTGCTTTGTGGGATTGGGCGCAGTCGCCGGGCGTCACGAAGATATCCCCCGGTCCCCAGTTGATTGTTTCAGCGCCTGATGTTGTGGCGCCAGTACCCTGGATGACGTAATGGACCACGCCGCTCGCGACGAAGTTCACATCCAGCGTATCGCCAGCATTGATGCGGGCATATCGCGCCAGTACGAAGGGTGAGGTCGCCGGAAAATCACATTCCATCACACCGGATGCATCGCAGGCGACGAGGCCCGTCGGCGCTGACGGATCAAGCGCCCGCTGCGGTTCTTCGCTAAAAGCAGTATCTGGCACGGGCGGCAGAATGACGTTGAAGGCGTTACCGGTATTGAAATACCTAGCCCGACTTTCTGCATCAGATGCAGGAGCGGCGGGGATCTGCGCGGGTAGATCAGCAATAGACTGCGGGCGCGTACTATCAGGCATGGAAGCCTCCTTAAGGTTGTGTTTCCAATAGTCTGCCTGCATCCCGCCTAGGACGCTAGCCGAATTTCTCTTTCGCCTCTTCAAGATCAACGTGGAAATCTACTTCGCCCCAAGTCTGCCCTTGGATAGAGCAAGCCCGGACGAGCCCCCGCTCGCCAAGCACGGCGATGGCTTTCAGGTACCACCAACGCAAGCCGTTGGGCGTGCGCATAATCTGTTCCAGGGTTTCCCGGAAGATATCTGCGCCTTCAGCGGAATAGCGGCTGAAGCCGATGCTTTCACCGTGGGTTTCGTCTGGCGCCAGGTCTTTGCCGACATTGATAATGTTATCGCCGTCCAGCGTGACCTTCATGTCATCGGAATCATATTCAGACTTTTTGTCGATGCTGAGGGTGATACCGGCTGGCGGGGCTGCAAGCAGCGTTTCCAGAATGGACGGGCGGAATAGCGTGTCGCCGTTCAACAGCAGGAACGGCCCGTGCATTTCATCCCGCGCCATCCAGCAAGATGCTAGATTGTCAGCGACGTTATAGAACGGATTGAAGATTGTACGCACGGTGAAACCCGGGACAGTGGCATCTGCCGCCGCTTTCTCTACAGCTGCCGTCCGGAAGCCCGTAACAATGGCCACATCACTGACGCCACCTGCCTTCAGCGCTTTCAGCTGAAGGCCGAGGATTGTGTCATCGCCAACAGCCAGCAGGCACTTTGGGCGGTCTTCCGTGAGCGGCAGCAGGCGTGAACCTTGGCCGGCGGACAGGATGATGGCTTTCATAAAATCACGCGATCCTGTCGCCTTTTTTGATCTGCGCCGTGCGGTTATCAACGGCTGGCAGCATCTTCGCTGGGTCCCGCGTTACGACAACATCCAGCACCGTAGGCTGATCTTTGTTGGCCATGCCGGTGCGGAGCGCTTCAGCGAGTTGGCTCGGGTCCTCAACGCGGATGCCCTGGCACCCGAGCGCGTTGGCGGCGTTGGCGTAGTTCACTTCTTCCAGATCGCTGGACTGGTAGCGCCCGCCATACATCGCGTGCTGCAGCGCCTTCACATAGCCGGATGCCGCGTTGTTCACGACGATCATGGTGAGGCCAAGCTTTAGGCGGCGTGCTGTTTCCAGCTCACCAAGCGTCATGTTGAACCCGCCATCGCCGGTGAGCGCCACGACGGGCCGGTCTTTGCCGCAAGCCAGTTGTGCGCCAATTGCGCCCGGCAGGCCGTAGCCGATGGACGCAAAGCCCCGGTCTGGCACGTAGGTGCGCCCGGCCTGCTTCGTGTCATACAGCAGGCCCGTCCAGTGGGCGGCGAACCCGCCGTCAGCCACCAAAACGCCGTCTGCAGGCATGGTGTTCATCAACTCACGGA
>CAJXVF010000656.1 GCA_913060845.1 uncultured Alphaproteobacteria bacterium
CGAGATGTAGAGAGGTCTCGTGGGCTCGGAGATGTGTATAAGAGACAGGCATTGCATCGATCTTAACGGCGGCGGCGCTAGTCATGCTTGGTCCCCACTGGCTGATTGACGAAGCTTAAACCGAAACTGCCCTCTACATCATGCAGAACTGGGTAATTTCCTTGGCAGCAGAGAAATCAACAGCAGCGCTAGTCCGCCCATAATCGCGAGGATTGTGAATGCGACAGCGTAACTGCCTGTCCAGTCAAAGATAAATCCAGTTATGATTGGACCAGCAGCACCACCGAGCGAGCCAAAGAACAAGATTGTGCCGAACAGCGCGCCGAGAGATTGAACGCCGAAATACTCAGCAATTGTCGGTGATACCACCGTGAACATGCCGCCATGGCCAATTCCATAAAGCGCCATGACGCCATACAGCATCCATGGCACATCAATCGCCAGCAGTGCCAGAAGGCTCAGCACCAGCGGTGTCAGGCCGAGCATGTAGGCGCGGCGTCCGCCGATACGGTCAATCAGGTTACCGACAATCAAGCGCCCAGCGATGCTGGCCGCGCCGATGGTTGAAACCAGCCCTGCTGCTTGCGTGACGGACAATCCAAGGTCTGATCCATGTGCCACCATATGCAGCGGAATGGCGCTGAGGATCGGGAAAAATAGGAATTGCGCGGCGCACAGCATCCAGAAAACCCGTGTTCGCACCGCGGCCTTGTAATCAATCGGGGCTGGCGCTGGGGTTGCCGTCTCTTCACTTGCGCCCGTCGCCTCGCCCTCTTCGGGTCGACGCACCAGTTGGGCAGCACCGAACAGCAAGACTGAAGCGGCGAACCCTGTCATCATGATGGCATCGCGCCAGCCAAAGGCAGCGATCAAGGCTGCAACGACAGCAGGCAAGCTGATTTGGCCAATTGCTGTCGCCACTTTCACAACGCCAGTCATCATCCCCCGCCGCCTTACAAACCAGCGCGCGACGGTCGATAATGTCACCACATCATGGGTCGCCATGCCGACGCTGATGAACATCGTGAAAATCAGGAAGAGGTGCCACGGCTCGCTGATCTGCGAGATCGACGCGACGCCAAGGCCGAATACAATTCCGGAAACGCTCAATACGATGCGCGGACCGTATAAATCGCTCAACCGCCCACTAAAAGCCGCCAGGAAACCCATCGATAGCACCACAAGCGACATCGCACCGGACAGCACGGCGCGCGGCCAACCAAACTCATTTTCGAATATCTCGAAGAACAGACCATATGCGAACAGCAGACCGATAACGGCGAATTGCGTCACGCAGGCACCGAACACGATCCGGTACCGGGGATCAAAGGATGAGGTCAAAAGGGAGGTATCTCCGGCTGCGTCAGGCCGCATGCCTATACTGGACCAGTCTCCCTGAAAAGGTGGGCTCTGCTACTGCCAATCAGGTAGTAGGCGGTTGGCCTGCATTTCGCTGAACCAATAGCGCAGGCTGTCCTCCGTATCATAGCAATCGCCGAACCCTGCTTGCCGAAGCTTGATCGTCGAAACCAGGGATGGCGGGGTAGCAGCGCCACCTGCCCGTACGGCTCGGTCCAGGAACTGCCAAGACCCGCCCACCAATTCAGCCAGGGAATGCGGTGCTAGATTATGGGTGCGGACAATATCCGCCCATTCGGCCTCTAACGACGGCATTGTTTCAGCCAAGGTCTGCGGCTCTGGCTCCCCAGGCTCTACGCCAAAATGGTCACAAACTGTTGGCCACAGATTAGGCCAAAGCAGGACGTCGCCATTGGCAATATTGAAAGTCTCATTCGCAGCGCTGTCTGCTTCTGCTGCCCATTCAATTGCGCGTGCGAGCAAGCGGGCGTCAGTAGCTTCAGTCGTGACAGGTATGCCACCTGGATATCGACAGGGTTCGCCCCGCGCCCGGCAGATGGAGGCATATACCCCAACTGCCGCAATCAGGTTCATCGGGCTACCTAACCCATGGCCGAATAAGACTTGTGGCCGCCAGATCGTATCTGTCTCTTATACACATCTGACGCTG
>CAJXVF010000657.1 GCA_913060845.1 uncultured Alphaproteobacteria bacterium
AGATGTAGAGAGGTCTCGTGGGCTCGGAGATGTGTATAAGAGACAGCCCTCGCCCGGGTTCATTTCAATCTCAAGCCCGGTTTTGCCAACAGCGTCCAGCAGCGCCTTCTCCGCCTTATCCCAAACGGAATCTTCGCCAGCGCGAACATCAGGGCGATCAGAGAATTTCACTTTCACATCCGTGAAGCCGAAATCCTTGTAGATCAAAAGCAATAGCTCACAGAAGGATTTGCACTCATCCGTAATCTGATCTTCTGTCGCAAAGATATGCGCATCATCTTGGGTGAACGCCCGAACGCGCATGATGCCATGCAGCGATCCGGATGGCTCATTGCGGTGACAAGAGCCAAACTCCGCCATCCGCATAGGTAGGTCGCGATAGCTTTTCAGGCCTTGCTTAAAAATCTGCACATGGCACGGACAGTTCATAGGCTTTAGCGCGAGGGTGCGGTCATCTTCCGATTCAGCCGTGAACATGGCCTCCCGGAACTTCTCCCAGTGGCCAGATGCTTCCCAAAGTGCGCGGTCGACGAGTTGCGGCGTTTTCACCTCGAAATATTCCGCAGCTTCCAGGCGCTGCCGTAAATAGGCTTCGCACTGGCGATATAACGTCCACCCCTTGGCGTGCCAGAAGATGGAGCCAGCGGCTTCTTCCTGCAGGTGGAACAGACCCATTTCGCGGCCAAGCCTGCGGTGGTCGCGCTTCTCGGCCTCCTCCAACATGGTGAGGTGGGCTTTGAGTTCTTTGTCTGTGCGCCATGTAGTGCCGTAAATCCGTTGCAGCATGGCGTTCCGATGATCGCCGCGCCAATAGGCACCCGCAATGCTCATCAGCTTGAAGGCTGTCCCGATCTTGCCGGTGGACGGCATATGCGGACCACGGCATAGGTCCAGCCATTCACCCTGGCGATAGACGGAGATGGTTTCGCTCTCAGGCAGGTCGCGGATCAGCTCAGCCTTATAGGCCTCGCCCTTGTTCTCGAAGAAGGCGATCGCCTCGTCCCGGTCCCATTCCTCACGCATGAAAACTTCATTGCGCTGGATGATCTGCTTCATCTTCGCTTCGATGGTCGCAAGGTCGTCCGGCGTGAAAGGCTCATCGCGGGCAAAATCGTAATAGAAGCCGTTTTCAATCGCTGGACCGATGGTGACCTGTGTGCCCGGATATAATTCCTGCACGGCCTCAGCCAGCACATGGGCGCAGTCGTGGCGATACAGCTCTATCGCATCTTCGGAATCAGGTGTCACAATTTCAACATCTGAATCAGCATTGATCGGCGTCGAAAGATCGACAACCTTGCCATTGAGTTTCAGCGCAATCGCCTTTTTCGCCAAGCTTTTAGCGATGCTGGCGGCAAGATCAGCGCCTGTCGCACCCGCCGGCAAGGGGCGCTTTGCGCCGTCCGGCAGGGTCACATGAATTTCGGCATTCGCCTGAGCGTCACTCGCCATGGCGTCCTCTTAAACTACGATTGCATTGGGAGCCGCGGAAATTAGCGCTCGCAGCGCAGCTGTCAACGCGCGTAACGACCGATTCCACCCCCAAAACCTAACGGATCGGACCTTAGTCGCCATTTATAGTTAATGCGAGGTTCATTTTGCAGTTTTCATCAGCTCGGCATATTGCCGGATGACGGCTAACGCGCTGCCGGTTGCAGAGAATTTCGCCAACGCCCATGTCCGCGCCGCTGCTGACATTTCAGCCTTCTCCTTAGCGTTAGCCGCCAGAAGTTCAGTGATCGCACGGCCTAGCGCCTCTGGATCATCCGGCGGCACAAGCCTGCCGGTTACGCCATCGACAACCACTTCTGCCGTCGCTCCGATATCGGCACCGATTACAGGCTTTCCCAGACCCGCCGCCATTGCAGCGATTGGGTCTTGGCCTAGCGGCTCCACCGGTACGGAGACGATAATATCCGCCAGCATCATAGCTGCTGGAATATCTGTCAGCGCGCCTGCCAGAAAAATCCGACCTGTTGCACCTGTCTCTTATACACATCTCCGAGCCCACGAGACCTCTCTACATCTC
>CAJXVF010000658.1 GCA_913060845.1 uncultured Alphaproteobacteria bacterium
ATGTAGAGAGGTCTCGTGGGCTCGGAGATGTGTATAAGAGACAGCTGTCTCTGCGACGAGGCCAACCAAGTCTGCGTGGTAGAACTCATCCTCATCCACCTCTGGCAAAGCCGAGCGAGGGATGTGGAGCATCAGACCTTTAAGCGCTTCTGCCGCTTCCCGACTGGCGACACCGTCAATCTTGATGACAGCGACCGTTGGCCGGGCTTCGACCAGTGTCACGCTGAATTGCCGCTCGCCGCTCTCATTGAACAGCGGGCCGTAATCCGCAATGACGCCGGATGTTTCCGTGAACGTCTTCACCCGGACCAGGCCGCGCACCCCCTGTGCGCCGACAATAATGCCGGCAGGGGTTAGGCCTGGTCCCGATTGGCTCACGCGTTCTCTTCAGCTGCAGCTTCTTCGGCAGGCGCTTCTTCAGCCGGTGCGGCAGAGGCTTCAGCAGCAGCTTCGGCGGCAGCTTCAGCAGCAGCAGCGGCTTCGCGCATACGCTCCTGGGCTTTAGCTTTAGGCTGATCTTTCTTGGTCTGGGTCGGAATAGCTTTCCGCTCCATCAGGCCAGCATCAGCCAAGAAACGGCCAACGCGATCGCTTGGCTGGGCACCAACGGACAGCCAATGCTGTGCGCGTTCGGTTTTCAGCGTGATGCGGTTTTCGTTGTCACGGGGCAGCATCGGGTTATAGGTGCCGATCTGCTCGATGAAACGGCCATCCCGAGGATCACGGGAATTGGCAACGACGATGCGATAATATGGGCGCTTCTTAGCGCCGCCGCGGGTGAGCCTAATCTTTACAGCCATAGTTCAAGACTTCCTTATTTAAGCAAAACAGTGTGTTGGAAGATGACCGTTACCGGCCAAATGGATTGAAACCGCCTTTGGGCAACATGCCGCCGAGACCGCCAAGGCCCCCGCCGCCGCCAAGTCCGCCGCCCATGCCACCACCAGGCATTTCCATACCGGATGGCAGGGCAGGCATGCCCTTCTTGCCTTTTTTGCGGCCAAGCTTGTTCATTTTTTTCATCATGCCGCGCATCTGATCGAACTGCTTCAAAAGCCGGTTCACATCCTGCACTTCAACGCCTGCACCCGCTGCAATCCGGCGCTTACGGGACGCCTTCAGAACATCAGGCTTAGCGCGCTCGTGCGGCGTCATGGAGAGGATGATAGCTTCTTGGCGCGCGATCATTTTCTCGTCGATATTCGCGTCGGCCATCTGCTTTTTGAGATTGCCTACTTGTGGCAGCATGCTCATCAATCCGCCGAGCCCGCCCATCTTCTTCATCTGGCGCAACTGTTGCAGCAGAACCGTAAGGTCCATCTGCCCGGATTGAAGCTTCTTGGCGAGCGCTTCAGCGTCTTCCTGCTCAATCGTTTCGGCAGCACGCTCGACCAGGCTGACGACGTCACCCATGCCCAGGATACGACCGGCGATGCGGTCCGCGTGGAACGGCTCAATCGCATCTAGCTGTTCGCCAGTGCCGAGGAATTTCAGCGGCTTACCAGTGACGGACCGCATGGAAAGCGCGGCACCACCGCGGGCATCACCGTCAACACGGGTCAACACAATGCCGGAAACGCCGAGACGATTATTGAAGGCCTCAGCAACGCCGACAGCATCCTGACCTGTCATTGCATCAGCGACCAGCAGCGTTTCCTGCGGGTTGATGATGCGACGGACCTCTTCGGCCTCCTTCATCATCTGCTCGTCAATGACAGTCCGACCAGCGGTATCAATAAAGAGGATATCGTAGCCCTGGCGCTTCGCTGTATCGAGCGCACGGCGGGCAATGGCCGGGGCCAATTCGCCGAACACCACCGGCAGCGTATCGACACTTATCTGTTGACCAAGCGTCGCCAATTGCTTCTGTGCCGCAGGGCGATGCACGTCCACGGACGCCATCAGGATTTTCTTACGCTCACGATCTTTCAGACGCAGCGCGAGCTTGCCTGTCGTTGTGGTCTTACCGGAGCCTTGCAGGCCTGTCTCTTATACACATCTCCGAGCCCACGAGACCTCTCTACATCTC
>CAJXVF010000659.1 GCA_913060845.1 uncultured Alphaproteobacteria bacterium
GAACGGACGTTAGGCCTCCAAACGCCTCCACGGTTTCCGCGACAAGGCGGGCTGGCGTTTCAGGGTCGGTCAAATCACCATTAGGCGTGATGACATCGGCACCCAAGCCTTCAAGCTCCGTCGCGAGCGCATCCCGTTCGGGCGTGTCGCGCAATTCATGCAGGGCGATTTGTAGCTTCACGCCGTCACGCTTGCAGACTTCGGCGAGCTTGCGGGCAGTGGCGCCGCCAATGCCGGGGCTAGCGCCTGTGATGAGAGCTTTCATGGGTTCGATGTCCTCTATGCAGCAGGGCGCCATTTCGGCGCGCGTTTTTCTACGAATGAACCGAGGCCTTCAGTTGCTTCGTCCGTCAAGCGCTTCGCGGCGTGCGGCGTTGCAAGTGCGAGCGCACGGGCGTCGTCAATCACGAGGTCGGCGCATTCAAGAATGGCCGCTTTGGTTCCGGCAAGGGCGTCTGGCGGGCAATCTAGCAGATAGTCCAGAATAGGTGCTGCCGCTTCATCCAAGCCACCTTTGGGGCAAACTTCGTCCGCAAGGCCAATTTCCTTGGCCCGGTGCGCATCAAATCGTTCGCAGGTCAGCGAGAACCGACGGGTGTGTGCGACACCGAGGCGGGCGATCAATTGCGGATAAATCGGATTAGCGATCAGGCCCCACTTGGCTTCCGTGATAGCGAAGAAGGCATCTTCCGATGCGATGACGATGTCACAGCTGGACGCAACGCCAACGCCGCCGCCAAAGCAACCGCCGTGGACGAGCGCCACAGTTGGCAGCGGGAATTCGTTCAGGCCGCGCACAGCATCTGTCGTCGCCTGAGACACTTCGAGATTTTCTTCCCAGGATTTTTCCTTGAGAGACATGATCCACTTCAGATCTGCGCCAGCCTGGAAATGCCGTCCATTGCCACGCAGCACTACGACCCGCGCCTGGGAGTCCGCAGCGATTTCGCCAAATGCAGAAAGCATCGCCTGGATCATGTCGCTGTTATAGGCGTTGTTCACGTCTGGGCGATTGATGGTGACGGTCGCGACGCCACGGCGGTCAATGTCAGTCAAGATAATGTCTGAAGACACAGGATATTTCCTCTCACGTAAAACGATTCATAGCGCATATTAACGCGCCCCCGCCGACTGCGATATGCTGGCGCGGCTAATTGATTGAAGGACGGCTTATGACAGACAAAGTGGACGCTTTTATTGCCGCCGCAGAAGCGCTTGCCCGTGCGGCAAATGCCGACTATCCGGGCCTGCATGAGGCGGAAAGCGTGCCGGAGGAATTGTGGGCCAAGCTGTCAGAGGCGGGCCTACTCTGCCTCCGCGTTCCATCGGAATACGGCGGTGCGGCACTAGATTTAGAGGACGTTGGCCGCATCGCACGAGCCTTTGCCAGAGCCTCTGGCAACCAAGGGCTAGTGACGACTTGGCTTGGCCATAACTTGATGGCGGATTGGGTGATTGGCCATTTTGGAAATGCTGACAAGCAGGCGGCACTCTTCCCGAAGCTGGCGACAGGGGCTGCGACAATTGCCTTTGCAGTGTCTGAACCTGGGGCAGGGGCCCATCCTAAAAAGCTCTCCGCAACTGCGAGGGAGGACGGCGGTCAATGGCGGCTGAATGGCGCTAAAGCCTATGTCACGAACGGCCCTATCGCCACGCATTTAGCGATTGTCGCCATTACGAATGCAGGGGCTCCGGGTCGGAAGGCGTTTGGTGCTTTTCTGGTGCCAAAGGATGCGCCGGGCCTGACCATTCGCCCAAGCGAGCATGTTGATTTTTTGAAACCAAATGGCCATGCGTCGCTCGACCTGGAAGATGTCATTGTCCCCGCCAGCGCACGGCTTGGCGCGGAGGGCGATATCTACCCGCTCATGGTGAAGCCGCTGCGTGATCATGAAGACCGGGTGGGCGCATGGTCCAGACTTGGGGCGTTCGAATATCTGGTTTCGAAACTTGCGGTATTGCCCGATGGTGCCATGCATGCAGGTGGCATCGCAGCGCGCCTTCTGGCGGTCGCTACGATGC
>CAJXVF010000660.1 GCA_913060845.1 uncultured Alphaproteobacteria bacterium
GAGATGTAGAGAGGTCTCGTGGGCTCGGAGATGTGTATAAGAGACAGGGGTGTGTTGATGCGCGCCGGATCCGCATTGGTGCTAACAGGTCTGCCGTCTGCCATTCCGATCCCGTTTGAGGATGCGCTTTGGGTTTGGGGGGCCGTGATCGTGCCGCCATCCAGGGTGCTTTCCAGCGGCGTCGCGATCCTGCTTGTCGTGGCGATGATGCTGTTCTTCCGGCTCAGCCGCGCAGGGATCGCGATCCGGGCTGTGGCTGATGATGCCCAGGCGGCGACGGGTGCTGGCATCAGCATCACGCGTTATCTGGCGCTGGCTTGGGCGCTTTCGGCTGCACTTTGTGTTGCGGGCGGTGTGTTGTGGAGCATTGATGGGCTCGGCGGGTTCGGTATGGGGTTGGTGCTGGCGAAGGTGTTGCCGGTGGTGGTGATCGGCGGGCTGACCAGTTTTCCTGGCACAATCGCGGGTGCGGTCATCGTCGGCCTTTCTGAAAGCCTAGCGACAGGGTATCTGGATCCCGTCATCGGTACGGGCTCGGCTGGGTTTATCGGCGCGGCGCTGGTAATTTTGACATTATGGATCCGCCCGACAGGGTTGTTCGGCGCAGCAGCCGTATCGCGGGTGTAGGGGAAATCAGGCCATGAATAACGACAATTGGGGCGACCGGGCGCGGATCGGTATGTTCATTGTTAGCTCTGAAGCGGTGCCGGAAGCGGAATGGCAGGCGATGGCACCAAAGGGCGTATCCGTTCATGCGGCGCGGGTCACGGCAGCTGCCCCTTGGGCTGAATGGCGTGCAGACCGAAACAGCGTTGATCTGGCGGATGATATAGCGCGCGGGTGCCAACAGTTCGCATCCATGGAATTAGAGGCCGTCGTTATTGGCCATACATCCAGCAGTGTCATTGGCGGCAAAGGTTGGGATGAGGCTGTCATCGCTGAAATGCGGACGATCCTTGGCGATACAGTCCATGTGACAACCAATGGCGCGGATACGATTGCTGGTCTTATGGCGGTCGGCGCGCAGCGACCGTTCATTGTGGCACCGCCTTGGTTCGGTGATGCCGCTATTCAATCCGCGCGTACATATTATGGCGATTATGGATTCAAACCTGCAGGTGCCATGCGCTATGCCCCCGGCGGTAAGTGGCGGGATATTCCGCCAGCGGACCTATATGCCCGCGGCATGGGCTTCGCCCAGCGCATCAAACCGCTCTACCAACAAATCATAGACAATTGCCCGGCAGAGGCCGACGCCGTATTCATCGCCGGTACGGGTTTCCGCTGTGTTGGGATTATTGAAGCCCTGGAAGGTGCGCTTGGCCGTCCGGTTGTGACAGCAAACCAAGCAAGCCTCTGGCGCTGTCTCCGGCTTTCTGGCGTGTATGACGCGGTTGAGAGCTATGGTCGGCTGTTGCAAACGCCGTTCATGCGTTCCTGATTGTCAGCCCGCCATCTACGGGGATGGCTGTGCCTGTAATATAACTCGCGGCGGGGAGGACGAGCGACAGGGTGATATGCGCCACTTCCTCTGGCTCGCCATAGGTCTGAGGGCGGTGCGGCGCTTCGCGAAGATGGTCTTCTGATCTTCGGGAAAGCGGGCCGTGATCGCGGTGTTGATCGGGCCTGGGCAGATGCAGTTGACGGTAATGCCTTCCCGGCCAAGGTCTGACGCCAAGCTGCGCGTTAGGCCAATGACGCCGTGTTTCGCAACCGCATAGGCTGAATTGCCGAGTGTCGCCCCAAGGCCTTCGGTCGACGCGATATTGACGATCCGCGCGGCATCCGACTGGCGAAGATAGGGCAGGGCCGCCCGGATCATGTGCTGGTGCGCGCTGAGCATGACCTCCAGGGCTTTCGCCCATGTGGCGTCAAACTCTGGGTCCTCAATTTCCATCCGGCGTGAGAAGCCCGCATTGTTGATGATGATATCAATGCCGCCAAACCGGTCTGAAGTGGCCGCCACAACGGCTTGGATCGTACTTCGGCTGTCTCTTATACACATCTCCGAGCCCACG
>CAJXVF010000661.1 GCA_913060845.1 uncultured Alphaproteobacteria bacterium
CGAGATGTAGAGAGGTCTCGTGGGCTCGGAGATGTGTATAAGAGACAGGCATTGGGATTACATCGTCGATAGCTGGGTTGGCAAAGCCAAGAACCTCTACGGCCGCATGGATTATTCCTACAATGGGGAAGGTCCGGCGAAGTTTCTGGAATATAACGCGGATACGCCGACTTCATTGTATGAGGCGGGCGTATTTCAGTGGCGTTGGCTGGAAGACCTGCGGGCTGATGGCCGCCTGCCGGATTCAGCAGACCAATATAACTCCATCCATGAAACCTTGATTGAAGCGTTCCAAGGCTTTGGCATTGAAGGCCTGCTGCACCTAACGGCAGAAGCCGCGTCTGAAGAAGACGTTGGCACCATCGAATATCTGGCGGATTGCGCGGAGCAGGCGGGCGTCGGCACGCATCTCCTGCCGATCGATACGATTGGCGTCACGGATAAAGGCCAGTTCGTTGATGGCGCTGAACAGGTGATTTCAAACCTGTTCAAGCTCTACCCCTGGGAATGGATGTTCCACGACGAATTCGCAGACAATCTGGCCACCTCCAACATGCGGGTGATTGAACCGCCTTGGAAGGCCGTACTTTCGAACAAAGCCCTGCTGCCGCTGCTTTGGGAAATGGCGCCCGGCCATCCAAACCTGCTGCCCTCGTTCTTCACGGATGCAGTAGATGCCGACGTACTCGGCGCAAGCTACGTCAAAAAACCTATCTACTCCCGTGAGGGTGCGAATATCGAAATCGTCGAAAACGGCGAAACAACGATGAAGGCCGATGGCCCTTACGGCGAAGAAGGCGGGATAGTCCAAGCGCTCGCCGCTTTGCCCAAAATGGACGGCGTATACCCCGTCCTCGGCAATTGGCTCATCGCCAGCCGCCCCGCGGGCCTCGGCATCCGCGAAGACGACACCCCCATAACCCGCGACGACGCCCGCTTCGTCCCACACGTTATACTGGACTGAGGGCGAGGCCTTAAACGACTGGCTGAATGTCTTTGTGGAAGATGGCTGGGGAACCTGGATTCGAACCAGGACCGACGGAGTCAGAGTCCGCTGTTCTACCGTTAAACTATTCCCCAATGGCGCCGCAGCATTGGCTGCGAGCGGTGTGATGTAGCGCTTGTGTGGGCGGCGGTCAATACGTTACACCGTTTGTGTTGAATACAGCTTATTTTGCTGCGTCCTACATCTCGTGTGCCCAGGGTTCGGGGAGGAGACGGTAGCCTTCGCCGTCGCGGATTAGGTGGCTGAAGGTGGGGAAGTGTAGGTGCATGCCGGCGACGCGGAGGCCGTCTGTCGCGGCCATGTCAAAGATGCGTTTGCGGGACGCGATGGCGGCGTGCATGTCCGTATCGAAGGCGATAGAGACGTCGGGGCGCGCGGTTTGGATTTCCGGTACATGCACGATATCGCCCCAGATCAGCAGGCTGTCATTGCCAGATTCGACCATGTAGCAGGTGTGGCCGGGTGTGTGGCCAGGGGCGGGCAGGGCCGTGACGCCAGGGAAGACTTCGCCTGATTGGAACAGCTTGGTTTGCTTGGCATAGGGGGCGATCTGCTCCCGTGTCGCTTGGAAATACAAGCGCTGTGCGCGCTCTTCGGCATTCGCCATAGCACCGTCATCAAGCCAATGTTTTGGCTCGTTCTCGTGGGCGGTCAGTTCGGCATTTGGGAAGTAGAGGGAGTTATCGTCCATATTGGTGAGGCCGGCGGAATGGTCCGGATGCATATGGGTCAACAGGATTGTGTCGATCTCATTCGGGTCAACGCCTGCCGCGATGACGTTCTCCAGCAGCTTGCCCGCCGTAGGTTGCAAATAGTTGCCGGAGCCAGTCTCAACCAAGCAGACGCGCCCTTTGGAGCGGATAATAAACCCGTTCACATATGTCCGGCGGCCATTGCGAAAATTAGCCCGCAGCATGCTCAAAGCATCGTCAGGCTCAATATTGCGGAGAACGTCAACATCCCCGTCCAAGAAGCCATCTGAAATCGCAGTGACAGTGATATCGC
>CAJXVF010000662.1 GCA_913060845.1 uncultured Alphaproteobacteria bacterium
ATCTACACCTCTCTATTCGTCGGCAGCGTCAGATGTGTATAAGAGACAGGTGTCAGGATGCAGCTTTCGGCATAATGCACGTCCATCGCGTCCACATTGGGCAGATTGCCGACAACGCCGGACAAGACCATGTAGCACTGGTTTTCAATGGCGCGGGCGTGGCAGCAATAGCGCACGCGTAGATATCCGCGTCGCTCGTCCGTGCAGAACGGCACGAACATCATCAAAGCGCCCTGGTCGGCCAGGCTGCGCGCGAGTTCAGGGAATTCGCTGTCGTAGCAAATCATGACGCCGATTGGGCCGCAGTCAGTTGGGATAACGGCGGCGCGGTCCCCGCCTTTGATGTTCCACCACTCCCGCTCTGATGGGGTGGGGTGCAGCTTGTCCTGGGCATACACGGCGCCATCGCGCAGGAAGACGAAGCAGGTGTTCCGAAGGTCCCCATCATCCGCCATGGTGATGTGCGAGCCGCCGATAATATTGATGTTGTAGGACACGGCGAGCTTCGTCATGAACGCCTTATAGCGTTCCGTATATTCGGTGATCTTCTTGATCGATTCGTGCGGTGGGCGCTTTTCAGTTTCCAGCGATAGAAGCTGCGTAGTGAAAAGCTCCGGGAAGGTCACGAAATCGGCTTTGTAGTCTGAGGCGACATCGACGAAATATTCGATCTGCTCCTCAAACTCCTCAATCTTTGAGATTTTGCGCATCTGGAATTGTACGGTTGCCACACGGACGCGCCCCGGCAAGCGCCGATCCGGGCGGGTCGTGCGCGATGCAGGCATGGTCTCTGCCAGCGGGTTGGTCCAGCGCATGTGAACGGCATGACCGCCAGATTGTTTGTCGTCTGGCAGATAGCCTTCCAGAACGCCTAGCGCTTCAAAATCCTGCTTGAACTGGAAGTTGATGACCTGGTCGCGGATTTCCATGTCTTGAACGGCACGCAGATAGTCCGTTGGAACGGGATAGTCTTTCCGGCGGCGTTGATAGCCCGGCATACGACCGCCGAACACGATGCTTTTCAGCTCCATCAACCGGCAGAGCTCACGCCGCGCCCGGTAAAACCGTTGCCCAATGCGGAGGCGGCGGTATGCGGGATCTACGCAAACTTCGATGCCGTAAAGCACGTCACCGTCTGGATTATGGCGCGAGCCAAAGCCGCCGCCCGTGATTTCGTCCCAGGTGTGCTGCCTTAGTGCCAGCGCTTCTTCGATAATGCTGGTGGCGCAATAGCCGACGATCTTGCCCTCATAATCGGCGACAAATACGCCTTCGGGGAAGTTATTGATCTGGCCAAGAATTTGGGAGACCGTATAGGCGTCCTCTGGCGGGTAAACGCGCGCGGAAAGGCTTGAGATTTCCTGTGCCTCACTAAGCTGCGCGTTGCGTATGGCGAGTTTGGCTGATGCTTCGCGCATGGAGAGGCCTTTGCTGGAGCGGATATTATTCCAAGACTAGAGGCGGATCAGCTGCGTAGATCAGTGGCCGCCGCCCAAATTTCCGGTGCGGATAGAATAATTTACCGCCAAGCCGTAATCCGGGTCATCATCTGCATCCAGAACGAGTTGGCCAGCGCGGTTCAAAAGCGCATGGCAATCCCTGGAAAGGTGCCGGAGTTGCAGCGTCTTACCAAGCGCTTCATAGCGAGCGGCAAGCGCATCAATCGCCTGCAGTGCGGACTGATCAACGACACGGCTATTGGCGAAGTCCACGGTGACCGCTGCTGGATCACCGGCGGGGTCAAACAACTCGCCGAACCCATCTGCGGAGCCAAAGAACAGGGGGCCTTCAATTTGATAAACCTTGGCACCTTCAGGCGTGGTTCGCGTAATGGCGTGGATGCGTGTTGCGTTATTCCAGGCATAAGCCAGGGCCGAAACGATGACGCCAACGACAACAGCGATTGCCAAATCTGTCATCACTGTAACGACCGTAACCAGCCCCATCACAAGAGCTTGTCTCTTATACACATCTCCGAGCCCACGAGACCTCTCTACATCTCGTATGCC
>CAJXVF010000663.1 GCA_913060845.1 uncultured Alphaproteobacteria bacterium
GAGCCGCAGCGATTTCATCCGCGGTAGCTGGCCGTTCGCCTACCTTTTCGCGGGATCGCTTCCAGGAATGCTCAGCCTTCAGGCCATCAATCTTTTGCTTGGTCGCATCATCCAGATCGTCATAGGCGGCGTGTGTGTTGGTAAACAGCGTATCGCCACCTTTGCTGGCGATGGCGGGGGAGCGCAGCACTGTCGTCAGTGACGGGATGGCCACATAGGATTTATCCGTGTGCCAGACATAGGTGCCAAGTTCCGGGTGGACGCCTGTGGTTTTGCCATCATCTTTGACGTTCGAGAACACCTGCACTTTGTTGTGCTTCTTGTGGTGCGTGGATTTATTGACGTGGCCTTCCAGCTCCCCAAAGCGACGGGCGAAGGCAAGGTGTTCCTCGTCTGTCAGTGGCTGGCCGCGGAAGACCAGCACGTGATGCTTCAAGAACGCATCCTCGACCACGGCAAACTGCGCTTCGCTCAGCGGCTTTGACAAATTGATGTTCGAAACCTCAGCCCCAAGGGTGGCATCGAATGGGGTGACGGTGGGCATGACGTCCGCCATGGCTGTCGCTGAATCGGGCATTGGACGGTCCTCCATTTATTTAGTCTCCAGGATTGTCACCCTGAAAGGCAGGTCTTGCCAAGCCCGGGACTGCTCTGCGCTTGGCGGGGCCTGTGGTTCGGCCTAGATATATGTCCAGTATTCACGGGGTTCACCGGTTGGGGAAGCTATGCGTGCGTTTGGATTGATAGCACTTGCCGCCATTTGCATAAGCAGCGCCGCACTCGCAGATGCGCCGCCGCCATTTGACCCATCGGAAGCCCGCCCAGGCGGCGCGGCGACGGTTGATATTCCAGCCGATGACGCTTCTGCAGCATTCGCCAGGGCTGCCGCGAATTTGCCAGATATGGAGCGCGCTAGGTTCAATGATGGCGCACGGCTATTCTATACCCGCTGGATTGCTGGCCCTGCGCCCGCCCCAGCGTTGACGGGCGTTGGGCCGCTCTACAACGCACTCTCTTGTGAACAATGCCACCGCAATGATGGGCGCGGTCGCCCGCCGGGTGTGCGCCATGAGGGCGACGAGTCTGGCGATGGGTTTGGCGCCGTCGCGCGCCTGATCCCGCCTGATCCGATTTACGGTGCGCAAGTGCAGGACCGCGCGATTGGCGGGTTAAATCCAGAGGGTTCGTTTGTCGGGCTAATGGTTGACGCCACGCACTCCGGCCTGCCGCGCCAATGGTTATTTTCGGGCTTCGCAGATGGGCCACTGACTTCGCGCATTGCTGGCGTTGTAGCGCCGTCCGTTAGTGGCATGGGCCTGCTGGAAGCAATTCCGGCAGCGCGGCTTGATGCTTTGGCAGACCCTGATGACGCTGACGGCGACGGAATATCCGGTAAGCGCGGCACTGGCCGGTTCGGATGGCGGGCGCGGTTTGAAACGGTACGGGCGCAAACAGCACAAGCCTTCGCGCTGGATATGGGGCTGTCTACGACCTACCACCGGGCAGCCGCGGGAGATTGCATGACAGCACAATCCGCTTGTTTAGCCCGCTCTGGTCATGGTGTTGAAGTCAGTGATGAGATTCTGGAAAGCATGGCGGATTACGTCATCAATCTAGGCCCCCCTGCGCGAGATACCGTTGATACACCAGACCTGCTCGCAGGCAGGGCGCTATTCTATGAAATCGGATGCGCCCAATGCCACACGCCCAGCCATAAAACTGGCCCACACCGCTTTCCTTGGCTCGCGGACCAGGTGATCTGGTCCTATTCGGACCTTCTGCTCCACGACATGGGTCCAGGCCTCAGTGACGCTGGCGGCCAAGAATGGCGCAGCCCGCCGCTTTGGGGCCTTGGGCGGCATGGGGATGTGAACGGCAACGCCTACTACCTGCATGACGGACGGGCAAAGTCGTTGGATGACGCAATCCGCTGGCATGGTGGCGAGGGGGCTCTGTCTCTTATACACATCTGACGCTGCCGACGAATAGAGAGGTGTAGATC